>VBAF01000498.1:258-6012 GCA_005884705.1 Alphaproteobacteria bacterium | reverse complement strand
CCGGGCGATGGCGCCCTTGCTGGCCGCGCCGCGCGCGGCGTTCGTGCAGACCCGCATCGAATGGGGCAACGGCGAGCAGAATTGGCTGACGCGGGCGCAGCGGCTGATGCAGGACGCCCATTTTGCCGTCGAGCAGGACGTCCGCGCGCGGCGCGGCGTGCCGTTCCAGTTCAACGGCACCGGCGGCATCTGGCGGCGCGCCGCGGTCGAGGAGGCGGGCGGCTGGTCGCACGACACGCTGTCGGAGGACCTCGACCTCGTGCTGCGCACGCATCTCAAGGGCTGGACCGGCCTGTTTCTGATGGAGCCGCATGTGGTGGGCGAGCTCCCGCAGCGGCTGGAGGATTTCAGCGCCCAGCAGAGCCGGTGGTCGAAGGGCTTCGTGCAGGTCGCGCGCAAGCTCCTGCCACAGGTCTGGCAGTCGTCCTGGTCGGGCGAGGCCAAGCTCACCACGACGGTCGCGCTCGGCCAGCAGCTCGTCTTCCCGGCGCTGGTGGTCGGTGCGGTCGGGCTCGTCCTGTCGATCATCGGCCATGGCCATTTGACCGGATTCTTCCGATTCCTGCTCTGGCTGTGGCTGCTCGGCCTGATGGCGGTGCTGTTCGGCACGACCTGGGCCGGCTGGCATCGCCTGCGCCGCGGCGCGCCCGGCCGCTACGTCGCGACGGCGCTCAGCGTGCCGGCGCTGATCGTGTATCTTGCGGTCGCCAACGCCGGCGCGATCATCGCCGCCGCGTTCGGCCGCAAGACCGAGTTCAACCGCACGCCCAAGACTGGGACATAAGAACTGGGACATAAGACCGGCCCGTGATCGCTTCGTTCCTCGCCGTCGTGTTCGGCGCCTGTTGCCTGCTGCTGGCCGCCTTCATCGGCAGCCTGCTCTACATGGTGCTGCTGCATCATCGGCTGAAACCCGCCGGCCTCGCCCGCGAGCGCGCGCTGCTGGCGACGCCGCTGCCGCCCGACGCCGAGTTGCCGCACGTCGTGGTGCAGATCCCGGCCTTCAACGAAGGCCCGGTGCTGCGCCGCGGCGTCGAGGCGGCGGCGATGCTCGACTGGCCACGCGACAAGCTGCACATCCAGCTCCTCGACGACAGCACGGATGCGACCGCGGAGCTCGCGCGCACGGTTGCCGCCGAGCTGCGCGACAAGGGCGTCGATGTCGTGGCGCTGCAGCGCACCGACCGCTCGGGCTACAAGGGCGGCGCGCTGCATGAGGCGATGCAGCAGACGCCGCACGACTACTTCGCCATCTTCGACGTCGATTACGTGCCGCCGGCCGATTTCCTGCGCCGCTGCATGCGCGTCTTCGCGGCCGAACCGAAGGCGGCCTTCGTGCAGGCCCGCTTCGATTTCCTCAATCCGCACGAGAACGCGCTGACCGAGATGCAGATGGTGACCCTCGACGCCCATCTCGGCATCGAGCAGGCGACGCGCTTCTGGGCGGGCCATCCGCTGCCGTTCAACGGCACCTGCGGCATCTGGCAGCGCGCCGCGATCGAGGCCGGCGGCGGCTGGAAGGGCGATACCGTCACCGAGGATCTCGACCTCACCTATCGCGGCTGGGTCAAAGGCTGGCGCGCGGTGTTCCTGACCAGCGTCGCGGTGCCGGGCGAGCTGCCGGCCGACACCGAGACCTGGCTGCGCCAGCAGCAGCGCTGGCAGGACGGCTTCCGCCACGTCTCGCTGCGCATGTTCCCGGTGATACTGAAGAGCTGCGACATCGAGCCGGCGGCCAAGGGCGCGGCGCTGCTGCATCTCTGCATGTCGCTCAACCAGCCGGTGCTGCTGGTCGGCGTGGTGTCAGGCATCCTGGCCGGCCTGCTCGATCCCGAGCTGATCGCGGCGCTCGTGACGGCATTCGTCGTGACCGTGGCCTGGGTGATCTTCTGCGCCACCACGTTCCTGCGCGCCGGCCACAACTTCATCCGCAACGGCGAGATGCCGCCGGGCCGCTTCGCCGTCGTGCTGCTGCGCTTCGTCGGCGGTCAGGTGGCGATGGTCGCGCGCAGCCTTTGGGTCCACATCCGCAAGGTGATGGCGCCGCCCAAGCCGGTCGTGTTCGATCGCACGCCGAAGAAGGGCGCCTAGGCCAGCACGCTGTCGCGCCGCAACGGGTGATGGGCCGAGCGCAGCCCGCCGCCCAGGCTGATCGGGCCGTCGAAGGCGATCGCAATCACCTCGAGCCCGCGCGTCTTCAGCGCGCCGATCACGCGCTCGTTGCCGCTGTCGACCATGACGTGGCCTTCCTCGAGGACCAGGATATTGGTTGCCAGTCGCCCAGCCTCCTCGACCGAAACCTCGATCTTGTCCCAGTCGCGCAAGGCGGTTGGAAGACCGTCGATCAGCCGCGATGGGCACCACAGCAGCAGCCCGGGCTTGACCAAAGCGAGCGCGGTGTCGAGATGCTGCACGTTGGAGCGCAGCGCCACCGGCACGACGCGATAGTCCTTGCCCAGCAGCGCCCCGAGCCAATCGATGCCCGCCATGTCCGAGGCGCAGCCCGACATGCCGACATAGACCTGCCGGCCGTTGAGCAGCACGTCGCCGCCTTCGAGGAACGGTCCGTCGACCGCGGCCGGTGAGCCGAGCGGCACGCTCGACCAGCGGGCTCCGCGCTCGGCGGCCATGCGCTGCACGATCGGCCGCAGGCCGAAGCGCTCGCGCTGGCGGCAGCGCAGCCGCAGCGACGCCTCGATCACGTGATCGGCGACCGCGATTACGCCGTCGCGCGCGAACAGCTGCGTGCCCTCGCCGTTCGCCGCCATGAAGCTGCGTTCCTCGCCCTGCAGGCGCTGCGGGCGATGCACGGCCACGCCTTCGCGCGCGACCGTCTCGGCCAGCGCATCGACCTGGCGCTCGATCCGACGCGCCTGCTCGGCATCGACGTCGACCAGGCGACGCCCGGCATGCCGGCGGCAGAAGGCGGCGGCAGCGGGCGGCAGCCAGCGCTGCGAGTCCTCATGGAAGACGACGAAATCCTCGGCCGGGGAGATGCCGATCACGACCTCGCGCAGCCTGCCCCATTCATGGTGCACGCCGACACGAGCGTAAATGTCTTCGTAGCGGATGATGTCGTCTTCCTCGAGGTAGTCGCCGGTCTGGACCTCGACGACCTCGAGCGGCTCGCTTCCTGGATTGGCCAGCCGGTGGATGCCGCCCATCGGGATGTAGATCGATTCGTTCTCGTGCAGGGTCATGATCTTGCCGTCGAGCGTGACCTCGGCGGTGCCCTTGACCACGACCCAGTGCTCGGCGCGCCGGTTGTGGCTCTGCAGGCTGAGCTTGCCCCTGGGGTTGACGGTCAGCCTCTTGGCGCGAAAGCGCTCGCCGCGGTCGATGTCCTGGTAGCTGCCCCACGGGCGATGCATCACGGTGTGTTCGGTGGCGGCGCGGTGCTTGCCCTCCGACATGCGCTGCACCACGTCCTTGAGCCGCGGAAGGTTGTCGCGATGGCCGACCAGAACCGCGTCGTTCATCGCCACGACGACCACTTCCTCGACGCCGATCACCGCGGTCAGCGGCCCGTCGGAGCGGACGTAGGAGTTGCGCACGTGATCGATCTCGACCGGTCCCTCGGTGACGTTGCCGGCCGAATCGGCGTTGCCTATATCGAGCAGGGCGTCCCAGGTGCCGAGGTCGGACCAGCGGAACCGGGCCGGCACGACCCAGCACTTGTCGGTGCGCTCCATCACGGCATAGTCGATCGACTTGGCCGGCGCCTTCTTGAAGGCTTCGGCGTCGAGGAAGATCGTCGACCCGGTCTTCTTGGCCTTGGCGACGGCCTCCTCGGCAGCCGCCGCCATCGCGGGCTCGAAGCGCGCCATCTCCGACAGCAGCGTCTCCGGCGCGAACAGGAAGTAGCTCGCGTTCCAGAACAGCCCTTCCTGGATGTAGCGCAGCGCCGTCTGGGCGTTGGGCTTCTCGACAAAGGCCGTGACCTTCTGCACCGAGCCGATCTGCTCGCCGCCGGGCCGGATGTAGCCGTAGTCGGTCTTGGGCTCGGTCGGCGGGATGCCGAAGGTGACGATGCCGCCTTTCTCGACCGCGGCCAGGCCTTCGCGGCAGCCGGCCCGGAACTCCTCGACGCCAATCACGAGATGGTCCGAGGCGAGCGCCAATACGGCGGTGGCGCCCTGGTCCCGGCAATAGGCGGCCGCGGCGGCCATGGCCGGCCCCGAGTCGCGGCGCGAGGGCTCGACCAGGATGTCGATCTCGATGCCGATCTCCTTGGCCTGCTGCTCGGCCATGAAGCGATAGGCCTCGTTCGTGGCGATCACCGGCCGGCCGAACAGGCTACGGTCGGCGACGCGCAGCAGGGTTTGCTGGAAGGTCGACTGCTTGCCGAGCAGCGGCACGAACTGCTTGGGCATGCTCTCGCGCGAGAGCGGCCACAAACGCTTGCCGGAGCCGCCGACCAGGATGACGGGCGTGATGAGCGACATGATTCAAAAGGCCTTTCGGCGGCCCCATTCTGCCGCCCGACGGGCGGCGATATAGCCGAAGGCCGGGGCGGGGCCAACGGTCAATCGGGCCGTCACGAGGTCTCCACTTTTGCCGCCTCGCCCCGGTTCTCCGCCCGCCGCCGCCGCGCCTCGCGCTCGACCGCCTCGACCAGCGAAGGGATGTTGGCGGCGACCTCGTAGAAGTCGCTGGCATAGAGCACCAGCAGGGTCGTCGGCTGGGTGGTGACGACCGTAGCGCTGCGCGGCAGGCGGTCGAGCAGCGCCATCTCGCCGAAGAAGCCGCCCTGGCTCAGCGCAACGGCGCCGTGCGGCAGGCGGACCTCGACCTCGCCCTCGGAGATGAAGAACATCGAATCGCCCGGCTCGTCGCGGCGCACCACGACGATGCGCGGCGGATAGTGCCGTACCCGGAGCTTGCCCACGATCTCCGACAAGGTGACGGTGCCGAGCTCGGCGAACATCGGCACGCGCGTGACCTGATCCCAGACCCTGAGATACTCGCGCCGCCGCTCTTCCTCGGCGAAACCGGTCGCCAAAATGCCGGTCATCAGGGCAAGCACCAGGATGCCGCTCACCATCACCACCGAGCCGACCATGCGGCCGCCCACGGTTTGCGGCACGACGTCACCGTAACCGGTCGTGGTCAGCGTCACGACCGCCCACCACAGGGCCTCGGGGATGTTGCCGAAGGTCTTCGGCTGCGACTCGCGCTCCAGCATGTGGGCGATCGTCGCCGCGCTCACCAGGATCATGATGAAGATGATGACCACGCTGGCCAGGGTCGCGCGCTCGTTGGCGATGACGCGCGCCAGCGTGCTCATCGCCGGCGCGTGAATGCTGAGCTTGAGGATCCAGAACAGGCAGAAGACCGGCGCTGCCTCGTGGTTGGCGTGCATCGATCCGAAGGTGATGGCGACGACCGGGAACACGGCGAGCAGGCCGATCAGCCCATTCGCCGACAGCGCCCAGCGCAGCCGCGCCATGCCGTCTGACAGGCTGGCGAAGTGGCCCGATTCGGGCGCTGCCCACAGCCGCACGAGGTATTCGGCGAAAAAGACGACGGCGACGACCGCGATGACGGTGGTCAACAGGGTATCGAGCGTCTTCGGCAGCCCGTCGACCGACGACAGGGCAATGGCGAGCAACCCGGCGCCCAGCACCAACAGGTGAAGGACACGCCAGTGTCGCGCGCCGTGACCGCTCTCGGCGCGTCGGAAGATCGCGTAAACGCGCGCCCGCGTCGAACCAACCGTTGCCGCCACGCCGAAACTTACGCGGCTTGGCCTGC
>VBAF01000498.1:0-240 GCA_005884705.1 Alphaproteobacteria bacterium | reverse complement strand
GGAGGTGGCCATGGTGTTGGGACGCAGAACGGCATTGAAGGCGGGTGCGGGGGCCCTGGTCATGGCGCCGGCAATCGTGCAGGCGCAGGCGGCGATGAAGCTGCCGCTGGCCACGGTCTGGCCGGACACCAACTTCCACGTCATCAATTGCCGGCGCTTCGCCGACGAGGTGAAGAAGGCGACCGGCGGCGCGGTCGACATCGACGTCAAGTCGGGCGGCCAGCTCGGTTTCAAGGGACC
>VBAF01000501.1 GCA_005884705.1 Alphaproteobacteria bacterium | reverse complement strand
AGTCGTTGGGGATATGGACCAGCCGGTTGTAGGCGGGCGAGAGCGGGTCGTCGCACCAGCCGTCATGCTCGCTGATCGGCCGGGCGGGCAGCCCGACTTGGGGCAGCACCAGCCGGTCGTTGCGGAAGTAAATCCGGCGCAGCGGGAATTCGCCGACCGGCGTCGCGCTATCGCCCTCGACCTTGTCCTCGCGCACGCCGCCTGCACCGATGACGCAGCGCCACCGCCGGTCGCCGAGGATCGCCCAGCCGAGGCTCGAATCGGCCGAGTCGGCCTGGACGGTCAGGACGTCGCGCAGAACTTCCGGATCGGACATTGAATCAGGCTCCTGCCGCCTTCATAAAGGCGCCCGTCGAAGGGAGAAAGCCATGGGCTATGTCGTGAAGGCGCCGGCCATCGTCGGCGTCCCGGTGCACGGAAGCTCCGATCAGTTCCCGGTCCGCCGCATCTTCTGCGTCGGCCGCAACTATGCCGCCCACGCCCGCGAGATGGGCCACGATCCGGACCGCGAGCCGCCCTTCTTCTTCAGCAAGCCGGCGGACGCCATCGTGCTCTGCGCCGATCCCAAGAACCCGACCAAGATCCCCTATCCGCCGGCGACCAAGAACCTGCACCACGAGATGGAGCTGGTGGTCGCCATGAAGTCGGGCGGCGCCGACATCGCCGTCGACAAGGCGCTCGACCATGTATTCGGCTACGGCTGCGGCCTCGACATGACCCGCCGCGACCTGCAGAACCAAGCCAAGGACATGGGCCGGCCATGGGACATGGGCAAGGGCTTCGACAATTCCGCGCCGATCGGCGTGATCTACCCGGCGAGCCAGATCGGCCATCCGGCGAAGGGCACCATCCAGCTCGACGTCAACGGCAAGACCCGCCAAAAGTCCGACCTCAACGCGCTGATCTGGAGCATCCCCGAGACGATCTCCTATCTCTCCGGCCTGGTGACGCTCGCTGCCGGCGACCTGATCTACAGCGGCACGCCCGAAGGCGTCGCCGCCGTCGGCAAGGGCGACACGCTGCAAGGCTTCGTCGATGGCTGCGGCACGGTGAGCGTCACTTACGTGTGAGCGCTTGGCGCTCACACGGGCAGGCGACAGCGCGTATGAACGCGCTAAAGCTGCTGCGCCCGGAACGTATCGCACTTCCGCATATCGCCTGAGTCCAGGCCGGTCTTGAGCCAGCGCACCCGCTGCGCGCTCGAGCCATGGGTGAAGGAGTCGGGCACCACACGGCCCTGCGACTGGCGCTGCAGGCGGTCGTCGCCGATCGCGGTCGCCGCCGCCACCGCCTGCTCGACGTCGCGGTCAGTGATGGTGGCGGTGCCGCCATGCTCCTTGCTGGCGTGATAGGCCCAGACGCCGGCGAAGCAATCGGCCTGCAGCTCGACCCGCACCGACATCGCATTGGCGTCGCGCTTGCTCATGCTCTGGCGCATCTGGTCGACCTTGCCGGTGATGCCGAGCAGGTTCTGCACGTGATGGCCGACCTCGTGGGCGATCACATAGGCCTGCGGGAACTGGCCCGGGGCATGGAAGCGCGATGCCATCTCGTCGAAGAAGGACAGGTCGAGATAAACCCGCTGGTCGCCCGGGCAATAGAACGGCCCCATCGCCGCCTGGCCGGTGCCGCAGGCGGTCTGGGTGGCTTCGCGATAGAGCACCAGCCGGGGCTGGCGGTAACTGCGGTTGATCTCCTGGAACTGGCGGCCCCAGATGTCCTCGGTGCTCTTGAGCACGCGCGCTACGAACTGGGTCTCGGGATCGGCGCCGGAGGACGGCCGCGCGGCGGTCCGGGTCTGGCTCGGCGGCGCCACGTCGCCGGTATCGCTGCCCATGCCGAGCAGGGACAAGGGATTGACCCCCAGGATCATGCCGATGACGACGACCGCCAGCAGCCCGAAGCCGCCCTTGAACAGGCCGCCGCCGATCGGGATGGGAAAGCCGCCGCCGCCGAAGCCGCCCCCGCCGAACCCGCCGCCGCCGAATCCGCCGCCTTCGCCGCGGCGATCCTCGATGTTGCTGCTCTCGTCGTTGTTCAGTTCCATGGCAGCGTCTCCATCCGCCGACTATATATGGGGACGATGAGCCTCACCGTCGCCACCTGGAATATCAACTCCGTCCGCCTGCGCATCGCCAACGTCGCCCGCTTCCTGAAGTTGCGGCAGCCCGACGTCCTGTGCCTGCAGGAAACCAAGTGCCCGGACGAGTTCTTCCCGCACGAGGCGTTCGAGCAGCTGGGCTACAGCCACCGCCTGGTGCAGGGCATGAAGGCCTATAACGGCGTCGCCATCCTGTCGAAGGTGCCTTTCACGGCGAAGAACGTCCACCATCGCTGCGGCAAGGAGGACTGCCGGCACATCGAGGCGGCGCTCGATATCGGCGGCGACCCGATCCTGCTCGACAATCTCTACATCCCGGCCGGCGGCGACATTCCCGATCCGGCGGCCAACGCCAAGTTCGCGCACAAGCTCGATTTCTATCGCGAGATGGCCGGCTGGTACGCCGAGCGCAAGCCCGGCCGGCGCAAGAAGAAGGGCCTGCGCCGCATCGCCGTCGGCGACCTCAACGTGGCGCCGCTCGAGCATGACGTGTGGAGCCACAAGCAGCTCCTCAAGATCGTCTCGCATACGCCGGTCGAGGTCGAGCTTCGTGCCCGAGGGCGAGAAGCTCTATTCGTGGTGGAGCTACCGCAACAACGACTGGCGCAAGTCCAACCGCGGCCGCCGCCTCGACCATATCCTCGCCAGCCCGGCGCTGGGCGGGGCGATCCGCAGCCATCATATCGACGTCGACCTGCGCGACTGGAAGCTGGCGTCCGACCACGTGCCGGTGCTGGCGACCTTCGACGTCTGAGGAGGCAAGCCAATGATGACGTTTCTCGGCATCCTGCTGATCGGCCTGATCATCGGCCTGTTGGCGCGCTTCCTGACGCCGGGGCCGACGCCGCGCGGCGTGCTGGTCACCATCGTGATCGGCATCGCCGGTTCGGTCCTGGCGACCTATGGCGGCCAGGCGCTCGGCGTCTACCACGCGGGTGAGACCGCCGGCTTCATCGGCTCGGTGCTGGGCGCAATCGTGCTGCTCGTGTTGGCGCGACTGTTCAGCGGACGTTAGCCGACCCTGTAGAGAAAGTAGCGGTCCTGCGGCACGCCCGGCGGCTCGGGCAGGCGCTGCCAGCGCGCGACGTCGAGCGGCTGGTTGGCGAGCACGTAGCTTCCCGGCGCGGCAAGCCCATCGAGTGCGGGGCCGAGCCACTTGCCCAGATCAGCGCCGCGACCGCTCCCAGCGTCCGGGCGGCGCGCAGGATCGATTCGCGAGCCTCGCCGAGGAACAGCCGGTCGTCGGGCGGGATGCAGTCGGGATGGGCCGCCACCGTGCGCTCGAACACGTAGATGTCGCGGCCGGGAAACAGATCGCGCAGATGGTCGTAGGTGCGGCCGTTGCCCAGGCCGACCTCGAGGATGGGGCCGGGCAGGGCGGCGACGGCGGGCTTGAGGAAGTTCAGGCAGTCGCGCTGCGCCTGCATGCGCGCGATGAAGCTGTCGAGTCGGCTCATGAATCCCTGAGGCTAAGCGGCCTTGTTGGCGGCCATCGCCTCGCGCAGCTTCTGGTTGGCGTCTTCCACGCGATGCGCCAGCTCGCGCATCATCTCGACCGCCATGGTCGGGAATTCGGAGACGAGCCGATAGAACATCTCCTTCGAGATCTTGAGCGTCAGCAACGATTCGCTGGCCTTGACCGTGGCGTTGCGCGGCGCATCGCACAGGATGGCGGTTTCGCCGAAGAAGCCGTTTTTCTTCAGCTCGGCGACCCGCACCTGGCCTTTTTCGGTGTCGATCAGGATGTCGGCGACACCGCCCAGGATGACGTACATGGCATCGCCCGGGTCGCCCTGGTGGCAGACCTCCTGGCCGCTGGAGAAGGTCATCCGCTCGCCGGTGAAGGCCAGAAGCTTGAGCCTGGCCGGCTCCATCTTGGCGAAGAGCGGTACGCCCTTGAGAATCTCGACTTCCTCGTTGAGGTTCATCGTGTCCTCCTGAATTACCTTACGCCGAAGCCATCAGCTCGGCATAGAGACCGTTGCCTTCTATCTCGGCTTTCTTGCCGAAGGCGGCGACCCGGCCGCCCTGCATGACGACCACCTTATCGAACGCCGTCGACTGGTTCGGCCGGTTGGCGATCCAGATCACGCCGCGGCCATCGGCCGAGGCGAGGATCTGGTCGCGGATGCGGTCCTGGGTGCGGCCGTCGAACACCGCAACCGCCTCGTTGACCACCAGCAACTGCGGCCGCTTGATCAGCGCGCGGGCGATGCCGAGCTTCTGCCGCTGGGTCGCGGCCAGGCGTTTGCCGCCGACACCCACGTTGTAGTCGAGGCCGACCTCGATTACCGAGTCGCGCAGCGCGAGCTCGTCGAGCACTTCGCGGATCAGGGTGCCGATGCGCTGGTCGGCCTGCGCCTGGCCGTAGACCAGGCGGCCGAACAGAACGTTGTCCTGCAGGGTGGCGGCGCTGTTGTAACGGCCGAAATCGTAGAATTCGACCGCGCCGCGCAGCGACTCCGGCAACCCGG
>VBAF01000500.1:3260-5440 GCA_005884705.1 Alphaproteobacteria bacterium | reverse complement strand
CCGAGCGCTATGCCCGCATCATCGCCGACGACGGCATCGCCGCGCGGGTGCCCAAGGCCGAGTGGCAGGGCGCGGTCGACGCGCTGATCGCCCATACGCGCGAGGGCCGGGTGGCGGACGGCTTCATTGCCGCCATCGAGAGCTGCGGCAAGGTGCTGGCGACGCACTTTCCGTCGAGCGGCGGCGGGGAGGACGAGCTGCCCGACCGGATCTACCTGATCTGACCGCCTCTTTGCTGGGGGCGATCTTGTCAGGCTGCAACAGGACCGTCGTGCGGATTGAGTTTAATCAAGGACCGGCGGCTGCCTCTCGACACAATTGCCGGGACGGCTCGGGTCGCCGGGCGCAGAGTTGGCCGGTCATGGGAGAAGAACTTGAACCCACCGATTAATCCGGCGGCGCCGCATCACCTTCCCGGTTTCATAACCGGCCCCGGCGAGACGGACGTTCTGATGGTGATCGTGGCCGTGTTCCTGCTCGCGTCGATCCTGGCCGTCGGCAACCTCTTTCTACGCCTGCATACGCTGCCGGAGCGGATGGCGCACAAGTCGCAGAAGCTGCAGTTCGAGATCGTCGCCGTGCTCGGCTTGCTGGCGCTGTTCACGCACATCCACCTCTTCTGGGTGATCGGTCTGATCCTGGCGATGATCGACCTGCCCGACTTCGGCTCACCTCTGAGGAGAATCGCCACGTCGACCGAGAAACTTGCAGGCATCGAGTCCGATGAAGAAGACGGTGCGGCGCCAACCCATCCGCCGGGTGCGCCGGAGCCCGAGCCGCCCGTCGAGGAGACTGCGCCGAAATCCCGTCAGGCGCAGGAGCACAAGCATGTTTGAGCTCATGTTCTGCGCGACTCTCACGATTTTGCCCGACTACCTCTACCGTCGCTATGGTCAGGGCAAGCGGTTCGGTCGGGAGATCACCTTCTTTTCCGTCTGGTTCGAGCTGCGCTGGGGCATCGTCTCCTGCGTGCTGCTGACGGTCTCGCTGATCACCATGATCTTCTATTTTCACCCCTCGACGAGCAGCGTCACCGTGTTCTTCAGGACGGTTCCCATTCTTCCCGAAGGCAACGGTCGCGTCGCGGAAGTGAACGTCGGCATCACCGCCCGCGTCGAAAAAGGCCAACAGCTCTTCAGGCTCGACAGCTCGCGGCAGGACGCCGCGGTCGAGACGGCGCGCCGCAAGATCGCGCAGGTCGACTCGGATTTCGTGGCCGCGCAGGCCGAGTTGCAGAAGGTGGACGGTCAGCTCCAGGAAGCCCGCAGCAACCTGCAGCAGGCGGTCGACGAGCTCGAGACGAAGCGCGAGCTCGTGAGACGGAACGCCAACGTCGTCGCCCAGCGCGAGATCGACAGGCTGGTAGTCCTGGTGACGGGTCGCGAGGGCGCGCTCCAGGCCGCCACGGCATCGAAGCGCTCGGTTGAAATAAAGCTCTCGACCGTGCTGCCGGCAGACAAGGCCAGCGCCGAAGCGAGCCTGGCAGAGGCCCAGGTCGAGCTGGGCAAGACCTTTGTTCGTGCCGGCGTCGCGGGGCGGGTCGAGCAGTTCGCTCTTCGCGTCGGCGACGTGGTCAATCCCCTGATGCGGCCGGCCGGCGTGCTGATTCCGGAAGGCGCCGGCAGGGGTGTCCTGCAGGCGAGCTTCAATCAGATCGAGGCCCAGGTCATGAAAATCGGCATGGTCGCGGAGGCGACCTGCATTTCGAAGCCGTGGAAGATCATCCCGATGGTGGTAACGAACGTGCAGGATTTCATTGCGGCGGGACAGTTTCGCGGCGGCGAACTCCTGGTGGAAGGGGCCAATGTCGTTCGGCCGGGCACGATCATGGTTTTCATGGAGCCGTTGTACGCGGACGGCCTGGACGGCGTCACACCAGGCAGCAGCTGCGTCGCCAATGCCTACACGTCCAACCACGACATCATCGTCGCCAAGGATACCAGCGCCCTGAAGGGGTTCGCGCTGCATGTCGTCGATGCGGTCGGCCTCATCCACGCCCTGCTGTTGCGCATCCAGGCCTTCGTGCTGCCGGTGACGACGCTGGTGCTGAGCGGGCACTGAGGAGCGCACGCCGGATCGGATCTATCTGATCGGAAACCGCTCTAGTCGACGAGCTCATCGGCGGCTGCCTGCAGGTGGAGCGGAATGGCCAGGCCCAGTTTTCGAGCCACGGTGCGGTT
>VBAF01000500.1:514-3091 GCA_005884705.1 Alphaproteobacteria bacterium | reverse complement strand
CGGAGGTCATCACGGGAAGGCCGCGATCGGCAGCCATCCGGAGAGCCTGCGTCCGCAACGCTCCGGTTCCGCCCCCCTGCAGCACGATCGCCTGGACCGAGCCCTTGCCGATCGCTTCAAAGGCGCTCTCGAGAGTCCGGAAAGGGCCGTAGTAGTGCGGGGCGATGGCGACGCCGGCGTCCGGGGCGGCCTGCTGGAGGTCGGCCACGAGGACGCGCGCAAAGGGATCTTCGGATGACGCGAGTACGGCGACCGTCTTCAGAGAAGGGATCAGGTCGCGGAGCACCTGGAGCCGTCGGCCGCCGATCTCAGCGCCGAGATTGGTTATTCCGGTGACGTTCCCGCCGGGTCGCGCGAGGCTGGCCACCAGTCCCGCTTCCACCGGCGCGCCGACCGGCGCCATGACGATCGGTATGGTTGCCGTCGCCTGCTTCGCGGCCCTGGTCGCGGGCGTGAAGTGCGTGACGATGATGTCGACCTTCGCCTGGACGAGTTCGTTTGCGAGGGCCACCGCCCGATCGAACCGGCGATCGGCGTATCGGGCGTCGATGCTGAAATCGGTGCCGATCCGGTAGCCCAGGGCGGCAAGCCCGCGTGGCAGCGCTTGCTCGATCGGGTGGGGCCCCGACCCCGTGACCAGCAGGCCGATCCGGAAGGCCTTGCCCTGGGCGGATGCCGGGCGCGCCGCGAGCCCGGCGGCGACGATCGATCCCACGAGTTCGCGGCGTCTCATGCTGTCCCCGATATCTCTCCCGGCAGCCTATATCGCCCACGACCAAAGGAGAACTCTCGGTGCACGCTTGGCTTCGCCCGCCGATTGGGCGATACCATCGGGCCGGGAACAGGCAGCAACCCGGGAGAGCGAACCGTGCCGGATTTCGTCACCTCTGAAGCCGAACTCGAGGCGATCTACGGCCAGCCGGCCGGCCCGGCCGTGATCAAGGAGATCGACCACATCTCCGATCACTATCGCCGCTTCATCGAGACCTCGCCGTTCGTCATCCTGGCTACGTCGGGCCCGGAAGGGCTCGATTGCACGCCGCGCGGCGATCCGCCCGGCTTCGTCCGCGTGGTCGACAGCCGGACCGTCATGCTGCCCGACCGGCGCGGCAACAACCGCATCGATTCGCTGCGCAACATCGTCCGCGACCCGCGCATTGCGCTGCTGTTCCTGGTCCCCGGCGTCGGCCGCACGCTGCGCATCAACGGCCGCGCGGCGATCAGCGTCGACCCCGCGCTCTGCGAATCGTTCACCATGGAAGGCAAGCTGCCGCGCAGCGTGATCGTCGTCACCGCCGACAGCGTCTACACGCAGTGCCCCAAGGCGCTGGTTCGCTCCCACTTGTGGGACGCGTCGCGGCATGTCGAGGAAAGCAGCCTGCCGAGCAGCGGCACCATCATGAAGTCGCTGCAGCAGGGCTTCGATGGCGACGCGTATGACCGGAACTATCCGCAGCGACTGAGGGAAACGATCTACTAAGGAAGCGAATGAGGAGCCGGATCATGAGCGCTGCCGCGTCGAGGATTGCCACCCAGGCGATGAAGATCGAGAAGGTCAAGGAACACATCGGCGCCATTGTCACAGGTATCGACCTTGCGCATCCCATTGACGGCGCGACGCAGAAGAAGCTCTACGATGCTGTCGTCGAAAACGTGGTCCTTGTGATTCGTGGGCAACAGCATCTCACCCCGGGCCAGGTGCAAGCCGCTGGAGAAATGTTCGGCGAGCTGATGGAGGACCAGAACCGGCGCTATCTGGTCGACGGATTTCCGTTGATCAGTGTGCTCGACAACCGTCACACAGACAGCAAGGGCCAGCCGGCAAAAGTCGGTGCCAATGCCACCTGGCACACCGACCACACCAACCAGGAATTGCCGCCCAAGTTCACCATGCTGTATGCGGTAGCAGTGCCGGATAAGGGAGGTGCCACATCGGTTTGCAACGCGCGTGCAGCCTATGAAGCGCTTCCAGACGACGTGAAGCTGAAGATCGCCGACGCGAAGACCGAGAATACGCTGATCAGCAGCGCGCGGATGAAGACCGGCAATCCGGATATCGTGAAGGCCCAGCTCGAGACGACGAGGCCGCCGACGGTTCATCCCCTGGTCCGCACCCACCCGGAGACCGGCAGCAAGGCCGCGTGGTTTCACAAGGGCAAGACCGAGACCGTCACTGGCATGTCACCCGAGGAGACCCAGGATTTTCTGCAGGAGTTGACCGACAGGATCACGCAGCCACAATTTTGCTATGCGCACGAGTATAAAAAGGGCGATCTGCTGATCATCGACGACCGCGCCTCATTGCACAAAGCCGGCTTCGATTACGATCACAGCCAGCATCGCTGCCTGTATCGGATGCTGGTGCGTGGCGACCGTCCCTACTGAGACTGGCGCGCATTCCGTTCAGGCTGCTCATTGCTGGGAGCGCGCCACTCCTCTGTCTTCCTGAGCGCAGCGAAGGACCTAGGGGAACGATCAACGAGTCTGCTGCCGGCGTGAGGTCCTTCGCTTAAGCGCGGGGGTTACCCCGCGCGACTCAGGACGACAACCCATGACGTGGGTTCACACCGGCTTGAT
>VBAF01000500.1:0-394 GCA_005884705.1 Alphaproteobacteria bacterium | reverse complement strand
CGGCTTGATGTTGCCTTTGCGGATCACCTTGGCCCACTTGTCGATTTCGTCGGCGATGAGCTTGACCAGCTCGGCCGGCGGCATCGGCATCGGAACGCCCCCCAGCTCGGCGAATCGCGTCTTCATCCGGGGATCGGCAAGCCCGGCGTTGATCTCCCCCCCGATCCTGTCGACGACTTCGGCAGGCGTGCCGCGCGGCCCGCCGATCCCGTACCACGCGTTCACCTCGTAGCCCGGGACGAACTCAGCCACGGTCGGCATGTCCGGCAGGGCCTCCGCGCGCGTCGCGCCGGTGGTGGCGAGCCCGCGCAGCTTGCCGGTCCTGATGAACTCGATCGACGAGGGCGGCGTGGGGAACACGACCTGCACTTCGCCGCCCAGCAGGGCCGCCAGG
>VBAF01000499.1:552-2927 GCA_005884705.1 Alphaproteobacteria bacterium | reverse complement strand
GATCTCCTCGTCGAGCGGCCAGCCGAACTGGGCGCGGTCGCCGGTCGCTTCGGTGTAGTGGTTGACGATCGGGTCGGAGAGCAGGACGGTCGCCGCCGCGGTCATCGAGATATTCCAGCCGCCCTTGTCGACCGGGTCCTTCTTGGCGCGGCGCGACACCTGGGTCTGCCAGTCCATCGACTGCACGTCGACCTTGAAACCGCCCTTCTCCAACAGGCTCTTGGCGACCGGCGCGAGGTTGACGTGCGTGTTGATGTCGGTGGTCTGCAGCACGACGATCGGCTTGCCGTCGTAGCCCGCCTCCTTGAGCAGCTTCTTCGATTCCTCGAAGTTCGACTGCAGGATTCCCTCCGAGCCGGCGGCGGTTTCGAACGTCGCGCCGCAGCCAAACATGGCGCGGCACTCCTTGAAGTAGCGCGGATCGCCGATCGCGGCCTTCAGGAAGTCGGGCTGGTTCAGGGCGTACTCGGCGGCGCGACGGATCTTGAGAGTGTCGAACGGCGGCTGCTTCCAGTTGAAGCGAAAAACATAAGTGCTGCCCAGATGGTCAGGCACCTGGATCACGACGTTCTTGTCCTTCTCCAGCACCGGCAGCAGGTCGTGCGCCGGCGTCTCGATCATGTCGATCTCGCCCGAGATCAGCGCATTGACCGCGGTCTGGCCGTCGGGGATCGAGAGCCATTCGACGCGGTCGAGCTTGGCGACCTTGCCGCCGGCCAGGCTCGACGGCGGCTCGCTGCGCGGCTTGTAGTCGGGGTTGCGGACATAGACGACCTTCTCGCCGGGCTTCCATTCGTCCTTCTTGAAGATGAACGGGCCCGAGCCCGTGGTGTCGGAAAGCTGCTGGGCGATCGGCAGCTCGGCGACCCGCCTGGGCATGACGAACAGCGGCACCGATGCCGATTTGGCCAGCGTCTTCAGCACCAGGCCGAACGGCTCCTTGAGCACGATCTGGAACGTGCGGTCGTCGACCGCGCCCATCGACTGCGTCACCTTGGCAAGCAGGCCGCCCTGCACGTCCTTGTCGGTGAAGCGCTTGATCGAGGGCAGCACGTCGGCGGTGGTGACCGGCGAGCCGTCGGTCCATTTCAGGCCGTCGCGCAGCTTGAAGGTCCAGGTGAGCTTGTCGTCGCTCACCGTCCAGCTCTCGACCATCTGCGGCTGCGGCTCGAGCTTGGCGTCCAAGGCGAACAGCTGGTCGTAGATCAGATAGCCGTGGTTGCGCACGATGTAGGCGGTGGTCCAGATTGGATCGAGGATCTTCAGATCCGAGTGCATCACCACCTTGAGCGTCTTCGACTGCGCCAACGCCGGCCCTGCCAGCAGCGATACACAGAGGGCGAGCAGCGAACGGCGCAGCATGGGCGGGCTCCCTTACAGATTCATCGTGGCTGCAAGTGAAGGTCGCCAGCCTGCGGCGGTCAAGCTTCTTTGGACTGCGAGTCAGACGCTCGCCGGCGGCGTCCAGCTCGTCTCCTCGTCGAGCGGATAGACCGGTCGCGGCAGCTTGCTCCAGGTGAAGTTGGCCAGCACCGGCGAGGTCAGGCCCGGGCAGTCGACCTCGTAGATCTGCTCGGGCTTGAAGAACTCATCGAAGCCGCCGCGGAAATGGCCGCGGCTCTTGACCACGACGACCCGCGCCTGGGCGATGTCGAGGCCGAAGCTCTCGAACTGGCGCGGGTCCATGCACTGGCAGCGGTGGGTGATCACCACGATCTGGATTCCACCGAGATCGAGCAGCGCCGACGGGCCCATGTCGGCGGCCACGTTACGCAGCACGCCGCGCCGGCCGACGAACTTGCCGTCGGTCAGCTTCACGACCTTGGCGCCTTCGCAGTCGAACGGCAGCGAGAATTCGTGCGTCTCCTTGGTGTTGAACGAGGCGGTGAAGATCGCGCCTTCGCCCAGCGCGTGCGCCTTGGCGGCGAGCGCCGCATCGTTAAACACACCGAAGATCACGCCCTTGGCGCCGGCGCTCTTCAGCGCCCGCAGCAGGTAGGTCGTGTTGCCGCGCGCGCCGCCGCCGGGATTGTCGGCGACGTCGGCCAGGACGATCGGCTTGCGCCGGCGGTCGCGCCCGACCGAGGCCGCGAGCTGCACGGCGTCGCCGAGCGACATCATCGCGCGCTTGAAGCGCTCCTTCATGCCCCAGGCGCGCTTGGCCAGGTCGAGCGACAGCGCCGCCGCCGCCTCGCGCTTGCCGTTGCGCGCGGTGACCACGGCGGTCAGGCCGTTCTTGGCCGAATCGGCATAGGCGAAGCCCGCCATCACCGAGACGTTCATGATGTCGCCGCCCAGCTTGGTCTGGCCGTACTTGATCAGGTCGGCGTAGGGGCCCCGCGCGGTGAGCAGCGCGATCGGCGGCGACACGATCG
>VBAF01000499.1:0-453 GCA_005884705.1 Alphaproteobacteria bacterium | reverse complement strand
CGGTCATGCGGCGCGAGACGTTGGCGTGCAAGTCGAACACTGCGACCACCGGCAGGTCCGGGCCGACGACCCGTCGGACCAGTTCCAGCAGATCGCCGTCGGGATCGTCCGTCCCTTCGGCGAGTGCGGCGCCGTGGCAGGAGACGAATACGCCGTCGACCGGCAGCACGGATTTCAGGCCGGCCTCGATTTCGGCCAGGAAGCCCTTGAAGAAAGTCTCCTCGACCGGCCCGCCGGGCTGGGCCTGCGAAACGCGCAGCGGGACCGGCGTCCACGGGCCGGTGCGATCCATCTCGGCGAAGAAGCCGGGCAGGTCAGGCAGTGTGATCGACGCCTCGGCGCGCGCCTCGGCGACGATGCGGTTGCCGCGGATATCGACGTCGGTCTCGAAGTCTTCCTTGGTGCTGACCGGCGAGAAGCGATTGCATTCGATAGCGAATCCCAGCACGGCGA
>VBAF01000118.1:6994-15887 GCA_005884705.1 Alphaproteobacteria bacterium | reverse complement strand
TCGCTACGCTCGGGATGACACGTTGGTGGGGCTACCTACACGGTTGGTGGGTCACCGATTCGCCAGCGCCTCCAGCACCTCGACCAGCACCCGGGTGCCGGCGGCGAGGTCCTGCGGCGTCGCGTTCTCGCTCTCGTTGTGGCTGATGCCGCGCTCGCAGGGCACGAAGATCATGCCGGCCGGGCAGAGCCGGGCGATGTGCATGGCGTCGTGGCCGGCGCCCGACGGCATGTCCATGTTGGACAGGCCGAGCGCTTGAGCCTTCTCGCGCACCAGGCCGATCACCTTGGGGTCGAAGTCGGTCGGCGCCACATTGGTCACCCGCTCGAGCGCGGCCGGGCAGGGCGCCGCCTTGGCCGCCACAATCGCCTTCAGCGTCCGCTCGTGCGTCTCCAGGACGGCATCCTGCGGATGGCGCATGTCGATGGTGAAGGTGACCTTGCCCGGCACGGTGTTGGGCGAGCCGGGCGCGACCTCGACCCGGCCGATGGTGAAGCGCAGCGTGTCCTCGGCGTCGGTCGTCGCCGCGTACATCGCCGCCGCGATCCGGGTCGCCGCGGCGTAGGCGTCCTTGCGGGCGGCGCGCGGCGTCGTGCCGGCATGCGCCTCCTCGCCCTCGACCGTGACGATGTAGCGGCGGCTGCCCTGGATGGCGGTCACCACGCCGATCGTCTTGTTCTCGTTCTCCAGCCGCGGGCCCTGCTCGATATGCGCCTCGACATAGGAATCGACCGGGAAGCCGGGCGGGCCGGCGCGCAATGGCGTGGGTGCGGCCTTCAGCGTCTCGGCCAGCGCGTCCTCGAGCAGTACGCCCTTCCAGTCCTTCTGGGCCAGCATCTCGTCGAGCCGGTAGTGGCCGGCGAACACCGCCGAGCCCATGGCGCCGGGCTGGAAGCGCGAGCCTTCCTCGTTGGTCCAGGCGACGGCCATCACCGGGCGCCTGGTCCGGATGCCGGCATCCTCCAGCGCCTCGAGCGCCTCGAAGGCGGCCAGCACGCCGTACATGCCGTCGAACCGGCCGCCGGTCGGCTGGCTGTCCATGTGGCTACCGCTCATCACGGGATTGGCGTCGGCGTCGATGCCGTCGCGGCGGACGAACAGGTTGCCGATCGGATCGGTGAAGGTCGCGAAGCCGCGGGCCTTGGCCCAGGCGGCGAGCTGGTTGCGGGCCGCCGCGTCCTCGGGCGACAGCGCCTGGCGGTTGACCCCGCCTTTCGGCGTGCCGCCGAGCTTTGCCATGTCGGCATGGCGCTGCCACAGACGCTGCTCGTTGACGGCACCCGATGGAGGAATTCTGGCCCCGCTCATGCTAGCTCCTTGTACGCCTCTTTTTCCTCTCCCCCGATAGGGGGAGAGGCGAGGAGAGGGGGTTGCACGAGTAGCCGGAGCCCCCTCACCCAACCTCTCCCCCTATCGGGGGAGAGGAGGATTGAGTCCAGTCGTGCTTCAAGCGGAGTTCTCCGATGCACAACCATCTCGACCGCAACCTGATCGGCTATGGCGCCAACCCGCCCGATCCGCAGTGGCCGGGCGACGCGCGGATCGCCGTCAGCTTCGTGCTGAACTACGAGGAGGGCGGCGAGAATACCGTGCTGAACGGCGACGCCGGCTCCGAGGTGCGCCTGACCGAAGTGGCGGGCCTGACGCCGGTCGTCGGCGGGCGCGATCTGTCGACCGAATCGATCTTCGAATATGGCAGCCGGGCCGGCTTCTGGCGCGTCCTGCGGCTGTTCGACGAGCGCGGGCTCAAGTTCACCTCGTGGGCGGTCGGCCGGGCGCTCGAGCTCAATCCCGGCGCCGGCAGGGCGATGGCCGATAGCGGTCACGAGGTGGCGAGCCACGGCTGGCGCTGGATCCAGTACCGCGACTTCACGCTCGAGCAGGAGCTCGACCATATCGCCAAGGCGGTGAAGGTCATCACCGAGACCGCCGGCAAGCCGCCGGTCGGCTGGTACACCGGCCGCTTCGGCATGCACACGCTGTCGGCTGTCATCAAGCATGGCGGCTTTCTCTATTCGAGCGATTCCTACAACGACGACCTGCCCTACTGGGTGCGGGTCGAGGACCGGCCGCACCTGATCGTCCCCTATACGCTCGAGGTCAACGACATGAAGTTCGCGGTGCCGCCGGGCTTCTTGGCCGGCGATGGCTGGCTGCAGGCGATGAAGGATTCGTTCGACCTGCTCTACGCCGAGGGCGCTCTCAGTCCGAAGATGATGTCGATTGGCATCCATTGCCGGCTGGCCGGGCGGCCGTCGCGGGCGATGACACTGGCGCGCTTCCTCGACTACGTCGCGTCCAAGCCGAAGGTCTGGGTGGCGACCCGCCGGCAGATCGCCGAGCACTGGATGAAGGTCCATCCGGCGGCCTGATTTGCCTCCACCGCCGTCCCGATGGCGCCGTGATTGCCCTGAAAATACCGCACGCTGCGTGCGGAACCTTCCCCAGCCTGTGGAAAACTAGGGTTTACAGCCCCCCGATGGGTCCGTTAGGGGACTGTTGCATGAAAGCAACAGTCCTCGCCTTCGGGCTCTCCGCGCTGGCCTTGGGGGCCTGCGTCCCGCAAACCGCCCAGAAGCCCAAGCAGATGCCGGGCCCTGTGCTGACTATCGCCGAGGCCAAGGCGCAGGCATCGGAGCAGCGCAAGGACGAGATGCTGCGCGAGCTGGCGACCTGCGAGAGCGGCGGCCACGGCGAGGCCGACCGGCCGATCTACGGCTTCCGCGGCATGTTCGTCGGCCGCTTCCAGTTCATGCCGCGCACGGTGATGGCCTATGTCCAGCAGCGCGACGGCCGCAGCCTCAGCTTCCAGGAGGCCAAGGAGCTGGCGCACGACTACGACCAGGCCAAGGAGCTGGCCAAGTACATGATCTTCGAGCAGGGCCGCATCAACGACTGGCCGGCCTGCAGCCGCAAGCTCGGCCTCGTCCAGCAGGTCGCCGAGATCAAGTCCACCCAGTAAGACTTCGCCGCAGGGCTCGCGCACAAAACGGTCGCTCGCGCCGGGCGGCGCGGTGTGGTCTTCAGCCGGCCATGACCTTTCGGCCGCTGCTGCTCCTGCCGCTCCTGCTTGCCGCCGCCTGCGCCAAGACGCCGGCGCCCCCTCCGCAGGCCGACCGTGCGCTCCTGATCGAGCAACGCAAGGACGCCGCGATCGCCCAGCTCGCCGCCTGTGAAAGCGGCGCCGGCGGGGAAGGGGTCGGCCGCAGCCGCTACGCCGGGCGCTTCCAGTTCGAGCCGCGCACCGTGGTCGCTTACGTGAGGGAGCGCGACGGCCGCACCATCTCCGCCCAGGAGGCGGTGGCGATCGCCAACGACTACGGCCAGGCCGCGGCGCTCGCCAAGTACATGATCTTCGAGCGCGACGGCGCTTCGCATTGGCCGGCCTGCAGCCGCAGGATCGGGCTCAACCAGCAGGTCGCCGAGATCAGGGCGCTGTAGGTATTTGCAGTTTCACCGTCCCAGGCGTTCCAGGCGTCCCAGACCGTCCCACCCCGGGGGTGGGGCGGAATTCTGGGACGCGGAGGTAAAAACCTTATGGAATCGGCATCCGAGGCGTCCCAAGGTGGTTGGGACGCGGGCTGGAGTGTTTCCGCCTAAGGCGGAAAGACTCTAGTTGCCGAGACGATAGAGCTTCAGCGCGTTGTCGCGGACGATCTTGCGTTTGGCCTCGGCCGAGACGCCGGTCAGCTCGCGGGTCAGGAACTCCTGGCTGTCGGGCCAGATGCCGTCGGGGTGCGGGAAGTCGGACCCCCACATGACGTTGTCCTCGCCCAGATGGTGGAGCAGTTCCACGCCGACCGGGTCGGTCTGGTAGGTGGCATAGAATTGCCGGTACCAGTACTCGCTGGGCTTCATCTTGAGATCGAGGTCCTGGAACTGGTCCTCCCATTCGAGGTCCATGTGCTGCAGCACGTAGGGGATCCAGCCGAGTCCGGCCTCGCCGATCACGATCTTGAGGTTGGGATAGCGTTCCGGCGCGCCGGAGAAGATCAGCCCCATCAGCATGGTGCTCATGTGCATCTGGAAGCCGGTGATGTGCACGGCCTGCACGCGCCGCACGATGTGCTGCTGCATCTTCGAGTAATCGGGCGAGCGGCCGCCGATGGTGTGGAAGTGCAGCGGAATGCCGGTCTCGTGGGCGAACTTCCACAGCGGCTCCCAATGCTCGTCCCACAGGGGGGTCATGTCGGGCCGGTTGGCGATGTCGAAGCCGCGCACGCCGCGCTTGGCGCAGCGCATCGCCTCGGCGACCGATTCCTCCATGTTGTAGTTCGGCAGGTTGGCCAGGCCGACCAGCCGGTCGGGCGCGGCCTTGCAGAAGTCGTGCAGCCAGTCGTTGTAGATGCGCAGCATCTCCAGTGCCGCCTCGGGGTCGTTCAGCCGGCCGCTCGAGCCCAGCACGCCGTACAGGATCTCGGCCTGCACGCCGTCGCGGTCCTGATCCTTGAGCCGCAGGTCGACGTCGGTCAGGCGGCGGATGCCCTTCTTGCCGTCGTCATAGAGGCCGGTCGAGGCCATGCGATCGGAGCGGTGGATGACTCCGGGGACGTACTCGCGGCCGGCCGAGCCCATGCCGTTGACCAGGCCGAACTTGGCGCCCTTGGCGCTCACCCATTCAAGTCCCTTCGGCCCCTCGACGACGTGGGGCATGCGATCCTTGAGCGCCGCCGAGGCGTTCTTGGTGAAGAGATCGGGCGGCAGCCAGATCAGGTCGACATGGCCGTCGGCGGAGATGACGTCGTACTTCATAACCGTTCCTCCTGGGCGCCGATCATCCGCCCGTCAGGTACGGGGACGCAAGATGGTCAGCGCGATGCCGCCCAGGATTGTGACGGAAGCGATCACCAAGCGGCTCGACAGCGGCTCGGCCAGCAGCACCACGCCGCCCAGCGCCGCGATTGCCGGCACGCTGAGCTGGATCACCGCTGCCGACGCCGCGGTGAGGAAGGGCAGGGCGGCATACCACAGCACGTAGCCGAGGCCCGAGGTGATGGCGCCCGACACGACGGCGTAGAGCGCGCCGGTCCGGTCGACCGCCGTGGCCGTGTTCACTCCCGCCGCCATCGCCAGGCTCAAGGCCGCGGCGAAGGGCACGGCGCGCAGGAAGTTGCCGGCGGTGGCGGCGGTCGCGTCCTTGGTGCCGCGGCCGAGCAGGGAATAGCCCGCCCAGCAGACGCCGGCCGCGATCATGAAGGCGGCGCCCTCGAGCGGCGGCGCGCTGAGACCCGGCAGCAGCATGTAGACCAGGCCGCCGACCGCGATCAGCAGGCCGGCGATCTGCAGCGTGCGCAGCCGCTCGCCTGATGCGAGGCCCCACGACAGCATCGCCGTCTGCACCGCGCCGAACAGCAGCAGCGCGCCGGTCGCGGCCGAGAGCTCGCGATAGGCGAAGGAGAAGCCGGCGGCGTAGCCGAACAGGCAGGCGGCGGCCGGCCAGCTGCCGGCGCTTCCCGCCCGGCCGCCGCGCGCACGCACGATCAGCGCCAGCACCAGCGCGCCGGAGGCGAGCCGGATCGCGGTGAAGCTCGCGGCATCGATCGCGGTGTCGCGCAGCGCCACGCGGCAGAGCAGCGAGTTGCCGGCGAAGGCCAGCATCGCAAGCGTGGTGACGACGATCAGACGAGTCATGCCCGTGCGGTCCTATCACGTTACGGCCGGATGACCGAGACGGCGCCCCGCCGGGCTCGTGGAAAAAGCGTTTTGATGATAGTGCTGCTGGTAGTTGCCCGCGGATCGGGCGACAACGCGGGGGACAGACGATGATCAAGAGAGGACTGACGCTGCTCGCGCTGGTCGGCATGCTGGCCGGCTGCGAGAACATGTCGACAGGGCAAAAAGGTGCGGTCACAGGCGGCGCCCTGGGCGCCGGCATCGGCATGGTGGCGGGCGGCAGCTTCGGCCAGGTGGTCGGCGCCGGCCTGATCGGCGGCGCCGTCGGCTATCTCGGCGGCAGCGCGATCGGCAAGTAGAGGGAGTTCCGGATATGACGTTCAAGTGGCTTGTTGCCGCCGCCGTGCTGGCAGCGCCGGCTTCCGCCCAGGCGCAGGTGCCGCCGCTCAACTTCGACCAGGCTGCCTACATCACCTGCCGCGAGGCGCACGCCATGCAGCCCGAGGCACGCAAGATGCTGGCGCTTTCTCTCGCCGAGCATGCCGCGCGCCATCGCGGCGTCGCCATTCCCGACGGCGAGCCGGGCGCCCAGCTTGCCCTGCTGGTCCGCGGTGGCTGCACGCTGGCGCCCGACGCCTACCTGTTCACGGTGATCGACCGCGCCATCGTGGCGGAGCTGGCCAAGCTGCCGAAACGGCAATAGCCGGCGCCGGCCCATCCCATTCATGTCGGGGAGAGCGCTCGTGAAATCGAGCCAACTCGTCATTCTCGTCCTGCTGATGCTGGGCGTCGCGGGCTGCTCGATTCCCGAGCGCGGGCCCGGGGTGCCGCAAGCCGACACCGAGCGCGCCCTGCCGCTCGGCCTCGCCAACGCCCGCTTTTACGCCGATGGCGATCCCCAGGCGATGTTGGAGGAGGGCATCCGGTCGATCGAGCGCGAGCAGGCGGTCCTGCGCGCTGCCGGCAGATCGACCACGCGGCTGCCGCCGGTGGCCTTTCTCGCCGTCTCGGGCGGCGGCGACAACGGTGCCTTCGGGGCCGGCCTGCTGAACGGCTGGACCCGGACCGGCACGCGGCCCGAATTCAAGATGGTGACCGGGGTCAGCACGGGAGCCCTGATCGCGCCCTTCGCCTTCCTGGGACGCGACTACGATCCGGCGCTGCGCGAAGTCTATACGAGCATGACCCCCGAGAAAGTCTATCGCGCGAGGGGGCTCAGGGCCGCCCTGTTCGATGACGCGATGGCCGACACCGGTCCGCTCGCCGAGATCATCAGCCTCTACGCCGACCAGAAGATGCTCGACGCGGTCGCGCGGGAATATCAGATGGGCCGCCTGCTGATGATCGGCACGACCGATCTCGACGCGCAGCGTCCGGTGATCTGGAACATGGGCGCGATCGCGGCCAGCGGCCATCCCGGCGCGCTCGAGCTGTTCCGCAAGATCCTGCGCGCGTCGGCGGCGATCCCGGGCGCCTTCCAGCCGGTCCTTATCGACGTCGAGATCGACGGCAAGAAATACCAGGAGATGCATGTCGATGGCGGCGCCATCGCCCAGCTCTTCCTCTATCCGCCGTCGATCGACAGTGCCACCGTCGGCGTCCACCGCCAACGCATCGCCTACATCATCCGCAACGCCAGGCTGGATCCGGACTATGCGGTGAGCGAGCGGCGCACCCTCTCCATCGCCGGCCGCGCCATCACGACGATGCTGACCACCAGCGGGCGCAACGACGTGCTGCGCACCTACTTCGTCACCCAACGCGACAAGGTCGACTACAACCTCGCCTATGTCGGATCGGATTTCACGGCGCCGAAGTCGGGCGAGTTCGACCAGTCCTTCATGCGGGCGCTGTACGACTACGGCGAGCGTCAAGCGGCCAGGCCTGGCACAAGGCGCCACCGGGCCTCCAAGCGGCACGATGACGGGCGATCCCGCTGATCGGTGCGCGCTTGGGCCGTGAGGCGCTCGACAAGGCGCGCCGAACCGGGCGGAGTCGCGTCGCCGCGCGGGAAGTGGTCAAGTAGGGGCTGCCATGGCCGAGACACGAAACGACCTCACCCGCACGACGCTCGCAGTTCTGTGCATCGTCGGCATGATCGCCGCGTCGTTTCTCGTCGTTCAGCCGTTCCTCGGCGCCCTGGTGTGGGCGACCACCCTGGTGGTCGCCACCTGGCCATTGATGCTGCGATTGCAGGCCGCCCTGGGCGGGCGGCGCGGCCTCACGGTTACGCTGATGACCCTCGGCCTGCTGTTGATCGTCGTGTTGCCGCTATCGGCTGCGATCGGCGCCATCGTGGCGAATTCCGACCGGATCATGGCGCTGGTCGCTGCCGTGCCCGACTTCCACGTACCGGCGCCGCCGCCCTGGGTGGCCGACATCCCGCTGGTTGGCGGGACGGTCGTCGAACGATGGGCCAAGGTTGCCGGCCAGGATGCTGCCGAGATCGTCCGGCTGGCAACGCCCTATGTCGGCGCGATCACGCACTGGTTCGTCGCCGTCGCCGGCAGCGCGGGCGGCATGGTCGTTCATCTGCTCATCACCATCGCGCTTGCCGCCGTGCTCTACGCCTCCGGTGAGACGGCAGCGACCTGGTGCCGCCGCTTCGGGCGAAGGCTGGCGGGGACGCGCGGCGAGCAGGTCGTCGTGCTGGCGGGGCAGGCGATCCGCAGCGTGGCGCTCGGCGTCGTGGTCACCGCCATCGCGCAGACGCTGGTCGCCGGCGCGGGCCTCGCGCTCACCGGCGTGCCGCACGCCGGCATCTTGAGCGCGATCGTCCTGATGCTGTGCATCGCCCAGCTCGGGCCGATCCTGGTGCTGCTGCCGGCGACGATCTGGCTGTTTGCGACCGGCGCGACCGTGCCCGGCATCATCCTCGCCATCTTCACCGTGCTGGCGCTGACCATGGACAACTTCCTGCGCCCGTTCCTGATCAAGCGTGGCGCCGATCTCCCGCTTCTGCTCATCCTCGTCGGCGTGATCGGCGGCCTGCTGGCGTTCGGCCTGCTCGGCCTGTTCCTCGGCCCCGTCATGCTGGCAATCACCTACACCCTGTTGCAGAACTGGATCGCCGATACCGATGTCCCCGCCCCTTAGTGCAACGCCTCCGTCCCAGGTGCGCTGGGGACTGGCGGCCCGGCTGTTCGCCATCCTGCTTCTGCTGGGGGCGGTCGCCGTGCTGGTCACGGGTGTGCTGGGCTACATCCGGGCCCGTGATGCGCTGCAGGAATCGATCTACAACCAGCTCACCACCGCGCGCAAAAGCAAGGCGCGCCAGATC
>VBAF01000118.1:6527-6987 GCA_005884705.1 Alphaproteobacteria bacterium | reverse complement strand
CAGCGCCGGTTTCGACGAGCTGGAGCGATCCGAGGTTCCATCGGACCTCCGCCTCAAGGTTGCCGAGTGGTACGAAGCGGATTTCCTGCGCGAGATGCGTCGCACCTTGGGCAAGGAGCTGAACGCCGACGACTACCTGCCGGTCGGGGCTGCCGCCACCTATCTCCAGTACCACTACATCGTTGCCAATCCGCATCCGAAGGACCGGCGCAAGCTGGTCGACGACCCCGGCGACGGCAGCGCCTACACCAGGCAGCACGTCATCTATCATCCGCTGATGCGCGCCGCCGCCGCCGGCTTCGGCTTCTTCGACGTCATGCTCGCCGACCCGAGATCCGGCCGCCTGATCTACGCGGTCGACAAGGAAATGGATTTCGCCACGTCGCTGCGGATCGGACCGCAACGGAAGTCCAATGTCGCCGCTGCCGTCGCCCGTTGCCTTGCCGCGGCCGACAGGTCG
>VBAF01000118.1:0-6517 GCA_005884705.1 Alphaproteobacteria bacterium | reverse complement strand
CATGGCGGCGCCTGTGATCGACCAGGGCGTGGTCGTCGCGGTGCTGATCGCCCAACTGTCGATCGACGAGATCGACAATGTCGTGACCGGCGACCGGCGCTGGCGCCAGGAGGGCTTCGGCGCCACCGGCGAGGCCTACGTGGTCGGGCCCTCCCATTTCGTGCGCTCCGGCCCGCGTGCCTTCTACGAGAACTCCGAGCAGTATTTCGTCGAGCTGAAACGCGGCGGCGAGGCGGACGAGGACATCGACGCCATCCGCCGCTATGGCACGCCGGTGCTGCATCAGCGGGTGAACACCGAAGCCACCCGGGCCGCTCTCGCCGGCCTCGAGGGCACCGGCGAGATCATCGGCTATCGCGGCGTGCCGACCCTGGCCTCGTGGGGGCCGCTTGATCGCCAAGATCGACACGGCCGAGGCGTTCGCGCCGATCTACGAGCTGCGCCGCCAGCTGATGATTGCCGGCGTCATCGCGCTGCTCGTGGTGGTGCTGATCGGCGCCTGGTTGTCGCGCGCGCTGCTCGGGCCGCTGCGCGAGCTGACCGCCGGCGTGACCCGCTTCGCCGCCGGCGACTACGGCGCCAAGGTCCCGGTCCGTACGCGCGACGAGATCGGCGCGCTGTGCACGGCGTTCAACGGCATGGTCGACGAGCTGCGCGACAAGAACCTCGTGATCGAGAACAAGAACCGCGAGAACGAGGAGCTGTTGCTCAACGTCCTGCCGGCGCCGATCGCCAACCGGCTGCGCGGCGGCGAGAAGGCCATCGCCGACGGCTTCGCCGAGGTCACTGTCGCCTTCGCCGACCTGGTGGGCTTCACCGCGATGTCCTCGGAGATGCCGCCGGCCGAGCTGGTGACCCTGCTGAACGGCCTGTTCACCCGCTTCGACGTGGCCGCCCAGGAACTCGGGATCGAGAAGATCAAGACCGTGGGCGACTCCTACATGGCGGTCTGCGGCATGCCCGAGAAGGTGGCCAACCACGCCGAGCGCATGGTGCGCATGGCGATCCGCATGGTCCACATCACCCGCGAGCACGCGATGGCAAGAGCAAGTACATCTACGATTTGTGGGGCGATACGGTGAACCTTGCCAGCCGCATGGAATCGGGCGGCCTTCCCGATTCCATTCAGGTGACGCGCCCGGTCTACGAGCGACTCAAGGACGAGTTCGTCTTCGAGGCGCGAGGCGAGATCGAGGTCAAGGGCAAAGGCGGCGTCGAGGCCTGGCTGCTGAAGGTGTAGCGGGTCGCGCGCTGTTCGGTTTAGGCTCGGGCGGGTCCATCACAGGCGACAAGCGCATGAAGGCCATCAAGCTCCTGGCAATCGCAGCTCTGCTGCCCGTGGTCCTGCTGCTGAGCGGCTGCGGCAGCTTTTATCCGGGCGATCCGGTCGAGCCCAAGCCGCGCTTCAGCGCGGCGCTCAAGGGCGAGACCGCGGCGTGGGCCAGCCTCACCGCGAGCTACTCGCCGTTGCGGCGCATCCTCACCTGGTCGCTGAGCTATCGCGGCTTGAGCGGCCCGATCACCTGGGCCGAGTTCCGCGGCCCCGACATCGAGGGCACCGATTCGGCGATCGTGCCGATCAACCTGCCGCTCGAAGGCAACCCGCATCCCGGCGCAGCGACGCTGACCGACCAGCAGGCCGCCGACCTCGAGGCCGGCCGCTGGTACGTCACCCTCAAGACCGAGAAGTTCCCCGCCGGCGAGCTCCGCGGGCCGGTCATGCCGACTCGCTAGACGGGGGCGCTAGACTAGAACTTGTAGTTCCAGCCGATCCAATTCGTCAGGCCGCGACCCATCACCTTCTCGAGGTCCTGGCCTTTGAGCCACGGCAGCTCCTCGGTGAAGAAGGTGACGCACTGGCGGTAGGTGCACGGCATGCGGGTGATGTCGGTGCCCCAGAAGACGCGGTCGGGCCCGTAGGCATCGAAGATGCGGTGCAGCCCGTCCTGGATGTTCTTGAACGGATAGGGCTGGGTTGAATAGTGCGGCGCGCCGGTCGCCTTGACCGCGACGTTGGGGAGCTTGGCGAGCGCCGTCATCTCGTCGAGGTGGATGAACGCCTCGGCATCCTGGCCGTGCCGGTTGAGGCCGCAATGGTCGAGGATCAGCTTCAGTCCGGGATGGCGCTCGGCGATGCCGCGGAATTCCTTGAGGAAAATGCCGCCCATCATGGCGACGGCGAGGCCGGCCTTCTCGGCCTCGGGCCAGATCCAGTCGAGCGCGCCCTCGTGCAAGAGCTTCTGCTCGACCGGCTGCAAGAGCGCCCAGCGCAGCCCCATCATGCCGGGCTGCTTGCGCCAGCCGGCGATCAACGCCTTGTTGGCCGGGTTCTTGGGATCGAACTGGCCCATCACGGCGAACCGGTCGGGATATTTCCGTGCCGCCTCGAGCGCCATCTCCTGCGAGCTCGGATCCCAGCTCATCGGCGGATGGATCAGGGCGGCGTCGACGCCGGCCTCGTCCATCTCCTTCAGCATCTCCTCGGCGGTGACCTGGCTCACCTTGCGGTGCTTGCCGGTGGTCGGCACCACCGTCTGGCGCCAGATGTGGACCTGTGCGTCGATGATCTTCACGGGCTTCTCCTCAGTTCGGTGTCGGGGCGGCCGGGTCGAGCAGCTTCTCGCGCTTGAGCTCGCTCCACAGCTCGGTCGGGATTTTCGCCGACAGGCGGCCGGCGTTCTGCTTGACCTCGGTGGCGCTGAGCGCCCCCGGGATCACCGCGCACAGCGCGGGATGGAACAGCGGGAATTGCATCGCCGCCGCGCCGAGTTCGACGCCGTGGCGCTTGCACACGGCTTCGATCTTGCGCGCCTTGTCGATCAGCGGCGTCGGCGCCTGGACATAGTCGTGCGTGGCGCTGTTCGTCACCCCGCCGGTGAGGATGCCCGAATTGTACGGCCCGCCCAGGATCACCGAGACGTTGCGTTTGACGCATTCCGGCAGGAACGCCTCGAGCCCGCCCTGCTCGAGCAGGGTGTAGCGGCCGGCCAGCAGCATGCAGTCGAAGTCGCCGGCCTGGATGAAGCGCAGGCTGGTATCGGACTCGTTGATGCCGACGCCGATCGCGCCGATGATCCCGGCGCGGCGCAGCTCGTCGAGCGCCTTGAAGCCGCCGTCCATCACCGTCTTGAAGCGCTGGTCGAGGATGGCGCGATCCTTGATCGTCCAGAAGTCGACGTCGTGGATCAGCGCGATGTCGATCTTCGCCAGCCCAAGGCGCAGATGGGAGTGCTCGAGCGAGCGCATCACGCCGTCGTAGCTGTAATCGAACACCGGCGCGAAGCCGGGCAGCCCGTTCTCGCGGAAGTCGGCCGGCGGCTTCTCGCCGGGCTTCAGCGGGTGCAGGACGCGGCCGACCTTGGTCGACAGCACGTAGGACTCGCGCGGCCTCTCGCGCAGGGCCGCCCCCATGCGCAATTCGCTGCGGCCGTAGCCGTAGAACGGCGAGGTGTCGAAGTAGCGGACGCCCAGCTCATAGGCGGTATCGGTGAGCGCAACCGCCTCGGCGTCGGGGATCGTGGCGCGGAACCCGCCCATCGGCGCGCCGCCCAAGCCGAGCGTGGTGACTTCGAGCCGGGTCTTGCCGACCCGGCGGCGGGGAAGGGCCATGGCGTTTTCCTCAGGGATTGGTCGTGTTGGTTGGGTCCAAGTCTAACCTTGCGATTGCCTTGTGCAATCGCCTCGCCGACAATCGGCGCCACGAGGGGAGATATGGGGGTCAGGCTTTTCGTCGGGCTTTTGCTCGTTGTCTTGATGCCGCGGCTGGCGGTGGCGGCCGATTGCCTCGCCGTCCGGCAGGGCGACGTCGCGCTGGTTGCGGCGGCCGGCTGCAGCGACCTCAGGCTGATGTCGCGCAAGCGGATCGATGCGCGGCCCAACGTCGCCGTTGCCGCCACCTGGGTCGAGTTCGCGCAGCCGTCGGGCCCCGGCGAATGGCGCTACAACGACTGGGTCCACGCGCAGCTGGCGACCCTCAACTTCGACAGGCCGATCGCCCTGGCGCCCGACCTCACGAGCGAGGACCGCTTCACCCTGGTCTCGCTCTACCGCTCCGACCGGCTGATCTCCGCCCGTGCGGCGCGCCGGGTGTGCTGCGCCCCGCAGGCCGACACGATCTACGGCTCGGTGAATGTCGACAGCGCGCGCTGGACGCTGTTCTCGCCCGACGAGCTGGTAAGTCTCGGCGCGGCCGCCGATGCCTGCTGGCGCCAGTTTGCCGACGACGGCCAGCGCGGCGAGGCCTTCGTGCGCGGTTGGCCGCTGCAGCGCCCGTGGCTCGACCGCGACTTCGAGATCCGACGGATCGGCCATGTCATGCGCGAATTGATCGGGCCGGTGGTGGTCGATCCGCATCCCTCCAAGGAGCGCACCCGCCGGCTGTTCGTCGCCGTGCTCAAGGATCAGGCGCGCTGGTCGTTCGGCGACCGCGGCGCGACGGTCGATTTCGGGGAGTTGCTGGGCTACGCGGCGGGACCGTTCTTCTGCAAGTTCGCGAACGCCGAGCTCAAGGCAATCGCTCATCCCGGCGCGGCGATCCCGCCGTGAGGCCGGGCTAAGCGGCTTCCTGCTCCGCGGTCGGGCCGTCGCTGCGGGTCGTCGTGCGGCGCATGTCGCGCACGACGCGGAGATCGTCGAAGCGGCGTACGCGGTGCATGGTCGTGCGGTTGTCCCAGATCACCAGGTCGTGCTGCGTCCAGCGATGGACGTAGACGAACTCAGGACTGGTGGCGTGCTCCATCAGGTCGCGGATGAATGCCATTGCCTCGGGCCGCGGCCAGCCGACGATGGCGCCGATATGCGCGGCGAGGAACAATGACTTCCGACCGGTCACCGGATGGGTGCGCACCAGGCGCTGGCGCGCCGGCGTCATCGCCACGCGCTCATCGGGCAGGAAGTCGCTGAAGCCGAGCTGGCCGCGCGAGTAGATCAACGAATGCTCGCAGACCAGGTCCTCGATCTCGGCTTTGGTCGCCGCATCGAGCGCATCGTAGGCCGCCCGCATGTCGGCGAACTCGGTATTGCCGCCGTCGGTCGTCACGACCCGGCCGCTCAGGATCGAGTAGCGGGACGGGACTGCGCGGAACGAAGCGTCGGAGTGCCACAGCCGGTTGCCGAGCGCCGCCATGCGTTTCTTGTTGTCGCGTGACGCGATGCGGCCCTGCTTGTCGAGGTTGGAGACGTCGGCGAATACCACGGGCAGGCGCAGCTCGGCGTCGCGGGCGCCGGAGTTGGCGCCCTCTTCGAGCGGGCCGAAGTTGCGCGTGAAGGCGAGCTGCTGCGCGTCGGTGATGTCCTGACCGGGCAGCACCAGCACGGCATGCCGGTCCATTGCCCGCTCGACCGCGGCGACCTCGTCCGGCGTGAGCGGCTGGCGCGCATCGATGCCGGTCATGCGGCCGCCGATGTGACGGGTGAGGGGCGTAACCTCGATTGTCATGGTTTCCTCGTTGCGCTCCACGAATTAACGCAAGGCAGCCGCGATGTTTCCGCCATCCACGGTCAGCACGGCGCCGGTGGTCTTGGGCGCCTTGGCGAGCGACAGGAAGCACTGCGCCACGTCCTCGGCGGTGACCTCGAGGCCGAGCAGGTTGCCGCCCATGTAGTCGGCCGCGCTGAGACCGCGCGCCTTGGAGCGCTGGGTGATCATCTCGTCGGTCAGCAGCCCCGAGCGGATGCGGTCGGCGTTGACCGCGTTCGAGCGGATGCCCTCGGCGCCGTGGTCGAGCGCGTACTGGCGCATCAGGAACAGAGTCGCCGCCTTGGGCAGCCCATAGGGGCCGAAATCCGGCCCCGGGTTGACCGCCTGCTTCGACGTGTTGAACAGCAGGCAGCCGCCCAGCCCCTGGGCGCGCATGATCCGCACGGCGTTCTGCGCCACGCTCTGGTGCGCCCAGAAATTGAGCTCGAAGCTCTGGCGCAGGGTCGCTTCGTCGACCTCGCCGATCTTGCCCTGCCAGGCAGCGCCCGCATTCGACACCACGATGTCGACGCCGCCATAGGTCGCGGCAATCCTGTCGAAGGCGGCGCGAACCTGCACGGGGTCGGTGACGTCGCAGGCGATGGCGAAGCCCTTCACCTTGGAGACGTCGCGGTCGATCACCACGACCTCCGCACCTTCCCTGGCGAAAGCGGCGGCGGTCGCGGCGCCGATGCCCGAGGCGCCGCCGGTCACCGCCGCGATGCGTCGCGCCAGCGGCTTCTCGGCCGCGGAATTGAGCTTGGCCTGCTCGAGCGACCAGTACTCGATGTCGAAGATGTCCGGCTCGGGGATGCACTGGTAGGTGCCGAGCCGCTCGGCGTCGGCGATCACCGCGACGGTGGTCTCGGCGAGGTCGGCGGCGATCTTGGCGTCCTTCGAGGAGTTGCCGACGCCGAACAGGCCGACGCCCGGCACCAGCACCACGCGCGGCACCGGATCGAGCTCCTTCTTCGCCACGATCTGCCGGCCGTTGTAGCGCGTGAAATAGGCGTGATAGTCGGCGGCGAACTTCTCCAGCGCGGCCTTGGTGGCCGTCTT
>VBAF01000497.1 GCA_005884705.1 Alphaproteobacteria bacterium | reverse complement strand
TCGGGCCGCACGCGCAGGATGCGCATGTGCCGCTTGGCCTTGTCGGTCAGCGTGTCGTGGATCGCTTCGGGAAAGGTCGGGTGGTCGTCCGGCGTGTTGTAGTCGACGAACAGGATCTCGTCGTCGGGATCGGACATGACCTCGGCCAGCGCGTTGAAGCTGATCGCCGCGCGCTTGTGCAGGTTGTAGCCGTGGCTGTCGTTGCGGCCGTAGATGATGACGGAGAACATCGGCTCCTCTCCTAGAGCACATTCCGCCCGGCTGTAATCAGTCGGGCGGAATGTGCTCTGTGTAACCTGCAACACCCTTGCGCGCGTTTCCATCCAGATGAAACCGCACGCGGTTCCATCTGGATGGAAACCGCTCTAGCGGCGCGCCAGCTCGTTGCGCGCGGCGGCATATTCGATCAGCGCCGGCGGCGCCGTCTCGACGACGTCCTTGAACCGCTCGAGCTGGAACAAGGCCTCGCCGCGCCGGCCGTCGCCGGTGGCGGCAGCCAGCACCGTCTCGGGGGTGGCCTTGCCGGCAAGCAGCGCGAACAGCGGCGCGGGCCAGGCGCCCTCCGCCGGCATCGGTGCAGCGTCGACCAGCCGGCCCAGGTGGCGTAGCGCGGTCAGGCGATAGAGCCGCCAATAGGGATCGTCAGGCTGCGCCTCGATCGCCCGCTCGAGCTCGGGCAGTGCTGCCTCCCAGTCGGCGAGCCGCAGGGCCACGCAGGCGCGCGCCGCGGCCTGGCGGCCGGGCAGAAGCGCGAGCTGGCGGCGCCAGTCGGCGTTGGCCTTCGCGATCCTGCCCATCGCGGCATGGGCGACGGCCCGGCCGCTCAGCGTCTCGGGCGCCTTGGCATCGCGGCGCAGCGACAGCGTGAAGGAGGCGACCGCCTGCCGGTACTTGCCCAGCGCCGACAGCGCCTCGCCCCGCAACGCCAGCAGTGCTGCATCCTTCTCCTTGATCTTCAGGGCCCGCTCGTAGGCGCGCAGCGCTTCGGCCGGACGGCCGCGCGCCATCAGCGCGTTGCCGACTGCCGAATGGGGATAGGAGCCGGTCTTGATGCGCTCCAGCGCCAGCTCGTAGGACTCGACCTCGAAGCTGAGCCGTCCCTGCTGGCGCCAGATGTAGCTGCGATCGGGCGCGCCGGCGCGGTGTCCGGCCCACAGGCGGCGCGCACGCTTGTAGTCGGGCCGCGCCGTCTCGGCCTTGCCCATCATGTCGAGGCATTCGGCGCGCGCGGCCACGGCGTCGGCAAAGTCGGGCAGCAGCTCGATCGCGTGGTCGAAATCCTGCAGCGCGGCCGCGAGATCGCCCGCACGCATGCGGTGGCGCCCGCGGCGGAACAGGACCTGGCCCTGCCGCTCGGGATCGGGATCGTCGATGCCGGTAAAGTCAGATGAACGCGCGCCCTTGCGCCAAAGGCCGGCGGCACCCGCCAACGCGGATTTCAAAAAACCTTGCTTAGCCAATAAGTCCTCGGGCTTGGGCGGGGGTGTCCGGCTAAACCACCCGGGCCGGGGCGTCAAGGCGGGCCGGTGGATGCAGGCCCGCTGTCATCATCCCGTCGATCTGCCGCCTCATTCGACGGTGACGGACTTCGCCAGGTTGCGCGGCTGGTCGATGTTGGTGCCGCGCTGCAGGGCCACGTGATAGGCGAGCAGCTGCAGCGGGATGTTGAGCAACAGCGGATCGAGCTCGGGTTCCAGCTCAGGCACCTCGAATACCCCATCCAGCCCGTCCGGCCGCTCGCCGGGATGGGTGATGGCGATAGGTCGTCGCGCGGCAGCACCACGACGGTCGGCGTGCCGGGCTCGATCAGCGCCAGCGGCCCGTGCTTGAGCTCCGAGGCGGGATAGGCCTCGGCATGGAGGTAGCTGATCTCCTTCAGCTTCAGCGCCCCTTCGCAGGCGACCGCGTGGCCGGCGGCGCGGCCGACGTAGAAGGCGTGCTCGACGCCCTCGAAGCGCTCGGCGAGCTTCGCGATCTCGGGCTCGCGCTCGAGGATCGCCGCGATGCGCTCGGGCAGCGCCTGCAGCGCCGCGATCAGCCGCGCGCCGTTGGCCACCGACAGATCGCGCAGCCGCCCGAGATGGATGGCGAGCAGCGCCAGCGCCACCGCGGTGCAGGTGAAGGTCTTGGTCGAGACGACGGCGATCTCCGGCCCGGCGTGGAGATAGACGCCGCGGCCGCATTCGCGGGCGATCGTGCTGCCGACGACGTTGACCACGCCCATGATGCGGCCGCCCTTGCGCTTGATCTCCTGCACGGCGGCCAGCGTGTCGAAGGTCTCGCCCGACTGGCTGACGGCGATGTAGAGCGTGTCGCGCTCGATCACGGCGTTGCGGTAGCGGAACTCCGAGGCGGGTTCGGCATCGGCCGGCAGGCGGGCGAGCTGCTCGATCAGATGGGCGCCGATGCGGCCCGACAGATAGGCCGCGCCGCAACCCAGGATCTTGACCCGCCTTATGTCGAGCAGGTCGCGCGCGCCCAGCGAGAGGCCGCCCAGATGGGTGGTCTGAAAGCGGCTGTCGAGCCGGCCGCTCAGCGTGCGCCGCACCGCCTCGGGCTGCTCGCCGATCTCCTTGCGCATGAAGTGGCTGAACGCGCCTTTGTCGAAGGCCTCGTCCTTCCACGGGATGGTTGACGGAGTCTTGGTGGTGATCGCGCCCTGCAGCGTGCGGGTCTGGTAGCCGTCGGCGCGGACCGCGGCGATCTCGCCGTCATCGAGATGGACGACGCTCTCGGTGTGCCGCACCAGCGCCGCCGGATCGGAGGCGAAGAACATCTCCTTGTCGCCGATGCCCAGCACGATCGGGCTGCCGTTGCGCGCCACCACCAGCGTATCGGGCCGCTCGGCGTCGATCACTGCCACGCCGTAGGCGCCGACCACGCCGCGCAGCGCCTCGGCCACCACGGTCTCGAGCGGCGAGCCGTCGTCGAGCAGCGCGATCAGATGGGCCAGCACCTCGGTATCGGTGTCGGAGACAAACACGCAGCCGCGCGCGGCAAGCTGCGCCTTGAGCGCCGCGGCATTCTCGACGATGCCGTTGTGCACGACGGCGTAGCGGCCCGAAGCGTCGCTGTGGGGATGGGCATTGCGGTCGGAGGGTTCGCCATGGGTCGCCCAGCGCGTGTGGGCGATGCCCTGCCCGCCGCGGAATTTGTGCGGCTCGAGGGCATCGAGCTCGCGCACCCGGCCCTTGCGCTTGGCGATCCTGAGCTTGCCCTTGTTGCCGACCGCGATGCCGGCCGAGTCGTAGCCGCGATACTCCAGCCGATGCAGGCCTTCGAGCAGGATGGGCGCCGCCTGACGCTTGCCGATGTAGCCGACGATGCCGCACATGAGGCCAGTCCTAACCGTAGACGATGCGGCGCAGTTGCCGCGTTGTGTAGGCTGGCGCCGCGAAGCGCCGGCGGCTCAGCTCCTGCGCCAGCCGTGCGAAGATCGCGTCGTTCGACAGGCCCTGGCGCTGAAGCTCCAGGTGGCGGCGTCGAACGAACGGCTCCGGCTGCTCGCCCAGGAACGACAGCACCTCGTCGACCAACCGCTCGGCCTGGCCGCGCTCCAACCGGGTGGTGCGCGCCAGGTAGTCCACGAGGTCTTCCAAGTCGTTCGGCTCGGTGTTGCTCACGCCACACTCCAGGAACACGCTCCAGAATGGAATATATTTGCCCGAATCCGGGCAAAATTACCAAGATTGAGTGCCGGCCAGGGGCCCTCTATACGTTCCCGCCATGACGGTCACACAAGCGGTCTGCCTGGTCGGCGGGCGGGGAACGCGGCTGGGGGCGCTGACGGACAGCACGCCCAAGCCCCTGCTGGAGGTCGGCGGACGGCCGTTTCTCGACTACCTGGTGCACGAGGCCCGCCGGTTCGGCCTCACGCGCCTGCTGCTGCTGAGCGGCTACCAATCGGGGGAAATCGAGCGGCGCTATGCCGGTCGGCGCTTCGGCCAGCTCGCGGTCGAGGTGGTGGCCGAGCCGGAGCCGGCCGGCACCGCGGGCGCCCTGGTGACCGCGGCCGACCGGCTCGACGAGGCGTTCTTCCTGCTGAACGGCGATTCCTACTTCGACTTCAACTGGCTGTCGCTGGCCACGGCGCTCCTTGATCGCAAAGGGGGCGACTGGACGATGCA
>VBAF01000496.1 GCA_005884705.1 Alphaproteobacteria bacterium | reverse complement strand
CGCCCGGCACGCCGCCGGCGATCGTCGCCAAGCTCAGTGCGGCGCTGAATGCCTCGGTCGCCACGCCCGAGATGCGCGCGGACCTGACCAAGCGCGGCTTCGTGCCGATGGGCGGCACGCCCGAGGAGCTCGGCAAATGGACGGCGGTGCAGGCGCCGATCTGGGGACCGGTGCTGGAGGCGGCCGGCGTGAAGCCGGAGTGACGCGCGCCCAGCGCTAGCGAAGCGCCGCGACTGCTTCGGCTGAATCGAACATGCGGGCGGAGTCGTGGCCGACGCCGGGCACTCCGGCGATCTTCCAGCCAAAGGGGCAGCCGAGCTCTGCGGCTGCGGCCTTCGCCTTGGCGTAGGTATTGCGACCGCGGTCGAGACGCGAAGCGCCCTGAGCGACAGCCTCGACCTCCGAGGAGAGATTTTCCGTGCCGGTGTCTTCGGTGCCGAGCAGCACGGTGACCGGCAGTGCGAGATAAGCCCGCAACGTTGCCTCGGCGTCGGGTGTTCCGCCGAAGCCGTAGGGCACGGCGTCCTTCAGGCTGGGCAGCACCCAGGTCGATGGGTTGGCGATGACGTAGTGGGTCGCCACGGTCGGCGCGAAGGCGGCGACGCGGCTCAGGAACTGGCCGCCCGCGGAGTGGCCGATCAGGGCATGCGGCAGGCCCGGCGAGGCGCAGGCCTCTCGAGCCCAGGCCACCAGCGGCGCGATCAGATCGACCGTGCGCGTGCCGGGTGGGACGAACACGCCCTCCGGCGCGACGCCGCCACGCTGATAGAGCGACACGGTGAAGCGCGGCGGCGCGAATTTGGGCGCGATGACGACGGCGCCCAGCTTGTCGGCGAGCGGCTGCGCGCGGTCGCGGTAGTTGTCGGCGTCGCCGTGCATGCCGTGGAACACCACGAGCAGGAGCCGGGGCGGCGCTTCAGGGCGGTAGGTGAAGACGTCGACGGCGCCGCCGAGATCGACCGAATGCTCGCCGTTGCCCGGCGCAAGGATCGCTGTCATCTCAAAACCATATGTGCATCGGCAGACCGTGGCGATCCCGTTCGTCGGCGGGGCCGAGCCGAGTCGCGGTGCCGGCGGCGATCAGCGTCGCGGTGCGGCAGACGGCGATGGCGTCGAGGATGTCGTCGCGCGCCGCGCCGGGCAGGCGCTCGATCCTGGTCCTGAAGCCGTGCTTCGCCAGGAGCTTGCGACGCTCGGCATAGCCGTCGGGCTGGCGCTTCTTGCTCAGCACCGGCTTGCCGCCGTTCATGCGCGCGAAGGCGAGCTCGGGATGCGCTTCATGGACGATGCGATGGAGCGTGCGATCGCTCTGCATCAGCGCGTCGACCTCGCGCATCTTGGGAAAGAGATGAAAGGTCTGCTGGTTGATGCCGACGCCCATCGTCCTGCTGAGCGCGTTGGCCTCGGCGTGCGTGGTGCAGGCGAGGACGGGGCGGCACGGCGTCGGGAAGACCGAGCTCGCCTTGCCCGGCAGGTGCTTGCGCGCCTCGACCTCACAGGTGCGGGCCGGACGCGGGACATCGACGAAGCCGATCGGCATGTCGACGGCCAATATGGAAAGACCCTCGCAGGCTTCTGCGAGGGCCTTCACGACTCTTATGTCCAGAGAGCCGTTGGCGTCGCGCCGGCAGACGACCCAGCCGGTACGGCAACCATCGGCCCCTCCGACGATCACCTGGCAATTACCACGTCGCCATCTTGGCCTTGAGGTCGGCGTCGAGCGCGGCGAGGAAGTCCTGAGTGGTGAGATAGGGTTGGCCCGGGTCGATCAGGATCGCGAGGTCCTTGGTCATCTTGCCGCTCTCGACGGTCTCGACACAGACCTTCTCGAGCGTCTCGGCGAACTTCACCACGTCGGGCGTGCCGTCGAACGTGCCGCGATACTTCAGGCCCTGCGTCCAGGCGAAGATCGAGGCGATCGGGTTGGTCGAGGTCGGCTTGCCCATCTGGTGCTCGCGATAGTGACGCGTCA
>VBAF01000495.1 GCA_005884705.1 Alphaproteobacteria bacterium | reverse complement strand
TCTGCGTCAGGCGCGCGGCCATCTCGTGCGTGAGCTCGCGCAGCGGCCCGAAGAAGCGCAGGCGGATGTCCTCCGCCGTCAGATGCCGGATGAAGCGCTGCAGCAGCGCCTCGTCGTCGGGCCGGATCGGCCGGATGCGCAGCCGCTCGCCGCGATGCTCGATCTCGCTTTCCAGCTCGACCGGATAGGGCCGGATGGCAAAGCGGCCTGCCCGCTCCTGCCCATGCGCCGGCGTTCGCACCACGATGCGCGCATCGAGCGCGACCACGCCGTCGGCATCGACCAGCAGCGGGTTGATGTCCAATTCGGCGATCTCGACCACGTCGGCGATGAGCTGCGACAGCCGGATCATCGCCTCGCCGACCGCGCCGCGCGCCTCGGCCAGCACCGGATCGAGCGGCGGCAACGCCAGCGCCTTGTCGTCGATCACCTCGGCCGCGACGCCGCCATGACCGACCATCAGGATAGGCCCGAACACCGGATCCTCGGCGGCGCCCAGGATCAGCTCGACGGCGTGCGGCCGCTTGATCATCGGCTGCACCACGAAGCCGTCGATGCGCGCGCCGGGCGCGGCGGTGCAGACCTTGTCCTTCATCAGATTGACGGCGTCGCGCACCGCCGGCTCGGTGCCGAGCTCGAGCGCCACGCCGCCGACGTCGGTCTTGTGGTTGATGTCGCGCGACAGCACCTTGACCGCGACCGGAAAGCCGATGCGCGCCGCCGCATGTGCCGCCTCGGCGGCGTCGAGCACGACCTCGGTCGGCACGACGGGAATGCCATAGGCCGCCAGCACGCGCTTGGATTCGGGCTCGGTCAGCAGGCTGCGCCGATCGGCCAGCGCGCCCTTGACGATGGCGCGCACCAGCTCGGCGTCCGACCGCGCCTCGGGCACCGAGGGCGGCGTGCGCTGCAGTGCGCGCTGGCCGCGGCGATAGGCGACGATGTGGGTGAAGCCGCGCACCGCGCGCAGCGGCGTGTCGAAGGCCGGGATGCCCGCGTCGTGCAGGATCTTGCGGCCGGCCTCGGCATCCGGCCCGCCGATCCAGCAGCCGATCACCGGCACGACCTTGCGACCGGCGGCGCCGACAATCGCCTGCGCCGCCTCGGTCGCCGAGGTGAGCGCGGTCGGCACGTTCATCGCCAGCACCGCGCCGACGCCGCGGTCGTCGGCCAGGATGTCGAGGCCCGTCACATAGCGCGCGCCGTCGGCATCGCCGACGAGGTCGACCGGGTTGGCGCCCGACCAGATGCGCGGCAGCACCTTGTCGAGCTGGCCGATGGTACGCGGCAGCAGCGTCGCCAGCTCGCCGCCCTCGTCGAGCAGCAGGTCGGTGGCGATCACGCCTGCGCCGCCGCCGTTGCTCAGGATCGCCAGCCGCTCGGTGCGCGGCAGCAGGCCGTGGCCGAGCGTCTCGGCGGCATCGAACAGCTCGCCCAGTCCCTTCACCGACACCAGGCCCGCGCGCGCGAACGCCGCCTCGTAGACCGCGCGCGAGCCCGCCATCGCGCCGGTGTGCGAGGCCGCCGCCTGCGCCGCCGCGGCGTGGCGGCCGGCCTTGAGCACGATCACCGGCTTGAGGCGTGCCACGCTGCGCGCCGCCGACATGAACTTGCGCGCTTGGGTGACGCCCTCGACGTACATCAGCACGGCGCGCGTGTCGTAGTCCTGCGCCAGCATGTCGAGCACGTCGCCGAAATCGACGTCGGCCATGTCGCCCATCGAGACGAGATGCGAAAAGCCGATGCCCTGCGCGCTGCCCCAATCGGCGAGCGCCGCCAGCACCGCGCCCGACTGCGCGATCGCCGCCAGCCGGCCGGCCTTGACCTTGGCCGGGCCGAAGCTCGCATTGAGCCCGAGCCGGGGTGCCACGTAGCCGATGCAGTTGGGCCCGACCAGGCGCATCAGATGTGGCTGGGCGGCGCGCAGCAGCTTCTGCCGCCAGCGCGCATTGTCCTCGCGCGCGTCGGCCCCCGCGCCCGGACCGGCGCTGATGATCACCGCCGCCTTGGTACCCTTGGCGCCGAGCGCGCTGAGGATGCCCGGCACGGTTTCGGCAGGCGTCATGACCACCGCGAGATCGGCGGGCGAGAGCAGCTCGGACAGCGATCGCCACACCGGGCGGCCGGCGATCTCGCCGCCCTTGCGGTTGACCAGATGGATGTCGCCCGCGAATCCGCCGCCCAGCAGATTGCGCGTGACGGCTGCGCCGACCGAGCCCGGCCGCTCGCTGGCGCCGATCGCAACGATCGACTGGGGCGCCATCAACTTGTCGAGATTGCGTGTGGACATGGCTACGCAGCATCGCCAACTATTGCGCCACAGGCATGACAGCGAACCTTGTGCCAAACAACCCAGACGCGACGATGCGACCCGAGACGATGCGACCCGTGATGCGACGCGCCGTGCTCGGCCTGTTGGTCGCGCTGGCCGTTTCCGCCGCGCAGGCGGCCACACCCGACGCCGCGCCCGACTCCGTCACGCACCACCAGTTCAAGGTCGGCGCCGCGAGCGTCGACTTCACCGTGACGGCGGCGACCTTGCCGCTCACCGACGACAAGGGCGAACGGCGCGCCGGCATGTTCCATGTCGCCTACACGCGCGACGGCGCCGATCCCGACCGCCGGCCGATCACCTTCGTGTTCAACGGCGGCCCGGGCGCCAGCTCGGCCTATCTCCATCTCGGCGCGCTCGGCCCGCGCATCGTGGCGTTCGGCGCGGACGGCACGATGCCGGCGCCGGCCGCCAAGCTGGTCGACAATCCCGACCACTGGCTCGATCTCACCGACCTGGTGTTCGTCGATCCGGTCGGCACCGGCTACAGCCGCCCGGTCGGCGACGGCAAGCGCTACTGGGGCGTTGCCGAAGATCTCGAGTCGATCGCCAGCTTCATCGACCGCTATCTCACCGCAACCGGCCGGCGCGGCTCGCCGAAATATCTCGTCGGCGAAAGTTACGGCGGCTTCCGCGCGGCGCGGCTGCCGGAAGTGCTGGCCGAGAATCACAATGTCACGGTCGCCGGCCTGTTCCTGGTGTCGCCGGTGCTGGAATTCAGCCTGATCAGCGGCGATGCGCTGGCGCTGCTGCCCGACGTGCTGCGGCTGCGGCACGGCGACGGCCGAGGCGCTGGCCAGGGTCGAGCGCTTCGCCCTGGGTCCGTACCTCACCGCGCTCGCCGCCACGCCACGCGACGATGCCGCCCTGCGCGCACTCTATCCCGAGGTGTCGCGTCTCACCGGCGTGCCCGAATCGGCGATCGCGCAATATGACGGCCGCGTGCCGCTCGGGCTGTTCGTCAAGGAGG
>VBAF01000494.1 GCA_005884705.1 Alphaproteobacteria bacterium | reverse complement strand
TCGGCGGCGACCAGGTCGAGCCCTGGACCTACCTGCGCGCGATCGAGGAGATCGCCAAATTCGACGGCTCGGTCGGATGGAATGCCTTCGTCGCCAACAGTTCGGCGCTGATCGCGCCCTACATTTCGCTCGAGGCGGCACGCACCATCTACGGCGAGTCGCGCGGGCTGATTGCCTGGGGACCGCCCAACCAGCATCGCGCCATCGCCGCGCCTGGCGGCTACCGGGTGACCGGCGAATGGCACTTCGCCTCGGGGTCCCGCCAGGCCAACTGGATCGGCGCCCACTGCCATGTCGTCGAGACCGGACCGTGCGCACCCTGCTGATGCCCAAGGACAAGACCACGCCGATCCGCAACTGGAATACGCTCGGCATGCGCGGCACCGCATCGGAAGGCTACGCCATCACCGACGTCTTCGTGCCAGAAGCTTTCTCCGGCACGCGCGAGGACCCGACGCTGCGCCGCGACCGCGGACCGCTCTACGCCTTCACCACGCAGGGACTCTATGCGATCGGCGTGGCCGGCGTGGCGCTCGGCATCGCCCGCGCCATGCACGAGGCCTTCATGGCGCTGGCGGTCGACAAGACGCCGCGCAACATGGCGCGTCTCGCCGACAATCCGGTGGTGCAGTCGACCGTGGCGCGGCACGAGTCGGCGCTGGGCTCGGCCCGTTCCTACCTCGTCGACATCCTGAAGGAGTGCTGGGCCGGCGCCGACGACATCGAGCCGCTGGGCTCGGCGGAGCGGGCGCGGGTGCGGCTGGGCTGCAGCCAGGCGATCCTGGCCTCGCTCGAGGTCGCCGACGCGGTCTACAAGGCGGCCGGCACCTCGGCGATCTTCCTCGGCACGCCGTTCGAGCGCCGCTTTCGCGACATCCACACGCTTTCCCAGCAGATCCAGTCGCGCGAGGCGCATTTCGAGGCGGTCGGCAAGGTCATGCTGAACGGCGACCCGGAAAACACCTTCCTCGGCTAGCGCCACTCCGGTAGCGCTATCATGTCATCCTGAGCGAAGCGAAGGATCTAGCGGTTCAACAGGGCCTTCGGTCGGACGCTTAGGTCCTTCGCTGAAGCGCGGGGGTTACCCCGCGCAACTCAGGACGACGGGCAACGGCTGACTACTTCGCCGCGATCCAGGCTTTGATCTTGTCGACGGTCTCACGCTCGATGCCGTTGTAGCCGTGATAGGCGAAGGCCTCGCAGTCGTCGCCGGTCGACTTGCCGCCCTCCACTTCGATGAGCTCGGTGCCGTAGTTGCGATGCGACGCCTCGCCGGCCGACGGCCGCGTCACGCGGCAGGCATCCAGGCGATGCAGCACGATCAGGTGCCGGCTCCTGAACTTGCGCGGATCGAACGACGCGATGGCGCTCATCGACGAGGTGTGCACGAAGCCCGCCACCTTGCCGTCGAGCGGCGTCGACAGCGCCATGGTCGAGTCGGTGCTGCGCGAGGTGCCGATCACATAGACCTGCAACGGCCCGAACCGCCGCTGCAGGTCGCCGACGATGGCGAGGATGCGATCGGGTGAGGTCGTCGCGTCGGTCGAGGCGGCGACGAACGGACCCGTCGCGAACAGCGCCCGCGAGCGGATCAGGAAGTTGCCGCCGGCGCGGAAGGTCAGTTTCCCGTTGCTGACGCGCGGATCGAGGATGCCCGGACCGCCCGGCATCAGGATGACCGCGTAACTCGGCGGGCTGGCGCTGGTGGTCAGGAGATAGGGAACCGAGCCGCCCCCGGAGGCCAGCTCGTCGGCTGCCCAGGCGCTGCCTGCAACGCAGCCGAGCGCCACAAGGATGCTCGACAGAAGCCTCATTTCCCGACCGTAGCACAAATTTGTTGGCGAGCTGCCGCCACCGCGCCGGCCTACCCGCCGTTAGAAGGGCATGGAAGCCCCTCCCCTCGAACGAAAACTCATCGCCATCCTGGCCGCCGATGTCGAAGGCTACAGCCGGATGATGGAGATCGACGAGGAGGGAACCCTTGCGACCCTGTCGGCCCATCGGGCAATTACAGACGAACTGATCTCCCAGCATGCCGGGCGGATCTTCAACACCGCAGGCGACAGTGTGCTGGCCGAGTTCGCCTCGGTCTTCGCCGCGCGAGCTGGCCGTCGCCAACGAACCCCTGGACGAGGCCCGGCGCCTGCGCTTCCGCATCGGCATCAACGTCGGCGACGTCATGGTGAAGGACGGCGACATCTTCGGCGACGGCGTCAACATCGCCGCCCGTCTGGAGGGTTTGGCCGAGCCGGGCGGCATGTGCATTTCACGCGGTGTGCGAGACCACATCCGCCACAAGCTGCCGCATACCTTCGAGGATCTGGGCGAGCAGGCGGTCAAGAACATCGCCCAGCCGATCCGCTGCTTTCGGCTGCTGCCGCGGCACGGCAAGCCCAACCCGCCGCCGCCGCCCGAGTCGATCGCGCTGCAGGCCGAGCCGCCCAAGTCCGTGGCGCCGGCACCCGACCCGAAGGCGGTCGAGCTGGTGTTCTGGGACTCGATCAAGGACAGCCTGCGTACGACCGACTACGAGGCCTATCTCGAGCAGTATCCCGAAGGCAGTTTCACCACCTTGGCGCGCGGCCGGCTGGCTGAGCTCCTCGGAACGACCGGAGCGCCGCGCGATCCGGCCGACCGCGAGGTCGAGCTCGCCTTCTGGGAATCGGTGTGCGCGCTCGACAACGCCGAGTCGCTGCAGGCCTATCTCGACAAGTATCCGACCGGCGAGTTCCATGCTCTGGCGGAAATCCGCCTCAAGGAGCTCGCCGTTACGGCCCTGCCCTCGCCGGCCAACGCGCGCTAGGACCTACTGCACCGCCACCCGCTTGCTGCCGCGCACAGCCGACTGTCCCTGCTCGGGCGGCACCTCAGCCACCTCGCAGCCCGGCATCAAGGCGCCGATCTTCATCGACACCTCGACGTAGCGGCTGCGGCCCTCGGCGATTTCGACCTGTCCGCCGCCCGTCTTGTCGCCGACCTTGCAGTCGACCTCGATCGGGCCCGGCGGACCTTCGAGCCGCAGGAAGGTGTTGGAGGCGAGCTGCGCGGTGCGGCCGCCGACGATCTGGACATCGATCGGGCGGGCGATGCCCATCAGGCCGGTGCGATAGACGTAGAGCGCACCCTTGCCCGGCTCGGGCGGCGGGAACGCCTTGGCCATCTGGTCGGCCTGCAGGTCGGCCATCGGCACCTGCGCGCAACCCGGCAGCAGCAGCGCGACGGCGATCAAGGCTTTGCGGATCAAGGGCATTCTCCTGGTTTGCAGTCGCCTATTGGACCGCCGGCTCGCGTCGGCGTGCCGGCAATTTGAAGGCAACTCGCGGGCGGACGCAGCGTTGCTTCAGGCGCGACAGGCTGGGCGAGGCCATGGAGCGGGCCGTGGCCGACCTGCAGGCCGGCGCACTTGGCCCCGCGCCGGAGACCGCCATGCCGCCGAAGAAGCCCAAACGCGACCGCAAGCGGCGCACCGACGACAAGCTCGACCGCGCGCTGGAAGACACCTTCCCGGCGAGCGACCCGGTGTCGTTCATCGAGCCCGCGCCGA
>VBAF01000493.1:1940-6714 GCA_005884705.1 Alphaproteobacteria bacterium | reverse complement strand
TCAAGGGCGTCGGATGGCCGTCGTGCGGGATGAAGTACGGCCCCCAGCCGCTCGGTGGGCCGAGCAGATTGCGCACCGAGATCACCGGCGCACCGATCGCCCGCAGGCCGTCGAAGGCCGGCAGGTATTGCAGGTCGGGCTGGTCCGGCGGCGAGGCTTCGGGTCCGTTGCTCAGCAGGATCAGGGGCGCGTAATAACGCTCCTCGACCAGCTCCTTGAGCCGCGCGGTCAGGGCGACGTAGAGCCTGGCCTGCTCGCGCTCCATCGCCGCGTTGCCGAGGCGGCGGACGAAGCGGAAGTGGGTGCGGGCGAGCCAGCCCAGCCCAGCCAAGGGATGAGTCCAGCGGTACTCGGCGAACGTGCCCGCGTAGTACAGCTTTCCGTCCGGTCCGAAATCGTAGCGCGGCGCGTTGGCCAGCCACGAGGCGTCGCCGGTCACCCGCTCGAGATGCGGCGGCGTCACCCAGACGATCACCGCCGCGACCTTGCCGATCACGGCTTAAATTGACGACGTGCGCCGGCGGCCTCAGGCGCTGGGCGAATTGCGACGCCGCCGTCTCGTCGTCGTTGACGCCCTCGGAGAAGGCGTAGGAATCGCCCATGACGATGTAGGTCGGCCCGCTGTCGACCGAGCCCGGCGTGACGCGCGCACCTTGGGCATCGATCGTGTAGGTGACGTCGTAGAGCAGCTGGTCGCCCCAGGTCGCGCGCGCCTTTACCGTGGTGTTGGGGCGCAGCTTGTATTGCAGCACCGGATCGTAAGGGTACCAATCGGGCGGGGTCTGCACGCGGACCGCGCCGATCTCCTGGCCGCGCGGTTCGAGCAGATAGAGTCCGAACTCGATGCCCGCGAGGCCGAGGAGGAACGCGGCCAGCGAGAGCGCCGCGTTGCGTTCCAACGGCGTCCTGAGACGCACGATCGAGACCAGGCAGACCAGCGCGATGACGGCGAGCGCCGCCGCAAACGGCAGCACGATCAGCGAAACGGCCGCCACCGCCAGCGCCGCCAGCGACGGCCAAAGCTTTCGCAACAACGAGGACATTGCTCTAGCTTGGCCTGTACGGGTTCGGGAGAAAAACATCAATGGGCGGGGCACTGCCGCTTCAGGGACTGCGCGTGCTGGATCTGCTCGAGCTACAGCCGCGATGAGATCAACCGGCTGCGCGGCGCGGGCGCGCTGGGCTGAATCCTGTGGCATAACGGAGCTTGGCAGATTGGTGGGGAGTCGGGTGTTGGAGGGACGAGCACAAGCGGGCCGAAGCGGCGCGCCATCCTCGCGGGCGCCGCTTTCCGTGTTGGCAGGCGTCGGGGTGATCGAATGAAGCGCCGCCTCCTTTTGTCTTCCATCGCTGGCGCAGCCTTCGCGCCGGCGATCGCGTCCGGCCAGGCCCGAACCTGGCGCCTCGGCCTGCTGACGCCGACGGTGCCGTTGGAGCCGGCGTCGCCGCCCGCCAAGTTCCTGCTCGATGTGCTGGCACAGCGCGGCTACCGGCCGGGGGAAAACCTTGCGGTCACGACGCGGGGCGCGCGCGGCCAGACCGCGCGGCTTGCCGCAATGGTGCAGGACGCTCGGCCCCGAGATCGCGCTCAAGGCGGCGCTGCAGGCAAGCGGCACGGTGCCGGTCGTGATGGCTGCCTTCGACTTCGATCCCGCGGCGCGCGGCTATGTGAAAAGCCTGGCGCGGCCCGGCGGTACCGTGACCGGCATTTCCGACGATGCGACCACGCTCTCGATCAAACGCCTGTCGCTGCTGAAGGAGCTGCGGCCCGGCCTCGCCAAGGTGGCGATGCTGTGGAACCGCGACGATCTCGGCATGTCGCTGCGCTACAAGGCCTCGGCCGACGCCGCCCAATCGATGGGGATCTCGGTGCAGGCACTGGGCGTGCGCGAGCCGGACGATTTCGAGGGCGTGTTCGAGGCGATGAAGCGCGAGCCGCCTGGCGCCATTCTCATGGTCTCCGACTCGCTCACCCTGCTGAACCGCAAGCGCGTGATCGACTACGCCGCGGCCGAGCGCCTGCCGGCGATCTACGAGACTGAAGGGGTGGTACGCGACGGCGGGCTGATGTCCTACGCCGCCGACGACCGCGAATCCTTCGAGCGTGGCGGTGCCCTCGTCGAGCGCATCTTCAAGGGGGCCAAGCCCGGCGAGCTGCCGTTCGAGCAGCCGACGCGCTACCTCTTCGTGATCAATCTCAAGACCGCGAAGGCGCTCGGCCTCACCATTCCACCCGCCCTGCTCGCCCGCGCCGACGACGTGATCGAATGAAGCGCCGGCGCTTCCTGCCCTTCGCGGCGGCCGCTGCGGCGACGGTGGCGGCGGCGTCTGCACATGCCCAGGCGCCGCCGCGGCCGTTTCGAATCGGCATCACGACCATCGCCTCGCCGGAGAACACGACCACCAGCAAACTCATGTCGGATCGCCTGCGCGAATTGGGCCACGTCGAAGGCAAGACGTTCGTGCTCGATGTCGTCTATTTGGCGGGCAAGCCGGAGGGCTACGGCGACGGTGCCAGGACGCTGGTTGGGCGCGGCGCCGACGTCCTGCTGGCGCTCGGCCCCGAGATCGCGCTCAAGGCGGCGCTGCAGGCAAGCGGCACGGTGCCGGTCGTGATGGCTGCCTTCGACTTCGATCCCGCGGCGCGCGGCTATGTGAAAAGCCTGGCGCGGCCGGAGGGTCGGATCACCGGCATCTTCGTGCAGCAGATCGAGCTGGCGGTGAAGCGCGCACAGCTAGCCAAGCAGGCGGTGCCCGATCTCACGGCGGCCACGATCTTCTGGGACGACGCCTCGCGCGACCAGCTTCAAGCGACCGAGGCAACCGCCCGCGAGCTCGGCGTGGAGCTGCTTAGCGTCAACCTGCAGGGTCGTCCCTACGACTACGAGGCCGCTCTGGCCGCGGTACCGCCGGCGTCGCGGCAGATGCTGCTGGTGCCGAACTCGCCGGTCTTCTTCTTCGACCGGGCCCGGCTCGGCGAATTCACTCTCGAACACCGGCTGCCCGCGATCTTCGCCTGGCGCGAATGGGTCCTCGCCGGCGGGCTGATGTCCTATGGGCCCGCCTACGACACCATGATTCGCCGGATCACCGACTACACCGACCGGCTGGCTCGCGGCGCCAAGCCAGCCGAGTTGCCGATCGAGCAACCGACGCGCTTTGAGCTGGTGATCAACCTCAAGACGGCGAAGGCGCTCGGCCTCACCCTTCCGCCCGCCCTGCTCGCCCGCGCCGACGAGGTGATCGAATGAAGCGACGGCACCTGCTCGCCGGCGCGATCGCTGCTGCCGCGGCGCCGGCGCGGGCGCAGAAGGTACCGCGAGTCGGCATCCTGTTCGCCGCCGACCCCGAGCCGACCTGGACCATGTTTCGCAAGGCCATGGCCGACCTCGGCTACGTCGAAGGCCGCACCGTCGTCTATGACAAGCGAATCGCCAGTCGCGAGCGCGGCGATCTCGACGCGCTCGCGAAGGAACTTGTCGAGAGCAAAGTCGATGTGATTGTGCCGGTGCTCTCGCCCGCGATCGCCGCAGTCAAGGCGCAGACGACAACCATTCCGATCGTGTTCAACGGCGGCGCGCCGCAAACCGGCATGGTGGGCAGTATGGCGCGGCCGGAGGCCAACCTGACGGGCGTCACCAGCGCGTCGTCCACGCTCGCCGGCAAGGCGCTGCAGCTCTTCCATGAGCTCAAGCCAATCACCAAGGGATTCGGCCTGCTGCTGAACACAACCGATCCGTTCCACGTCCCGTTGCAGCGCGATGTCGAGGCGGTGGCGCGCGCCAATCTCATCGAAACGTTGCCGGTGCTGCTCAAGTCGGGCGTGGATCTATCCCCGGCCATGGAAACCATGGCCAGGCGGGGCGTTGACGGCGTGCTGGTGCAGCCAAGCCTCGGTCTCGAGGCTGCGGCGGCCCTGGCCCTGAAGCACCGCCTGCCGGCAATCTCCTTCCGCCGCGAGTTCGTCGAGGTCGGCGGCCTGCTCTCCTATGGCGGCGACCAGGGCGAGATCAATCGCGGCGTCGCGGCCTACGTCGATCGCATCCTGAAAGGCGCCAAGCCCGCCGACTTGCCGGTGGTGAATACCGCCAAGGTCGAGCTGGTCGTCAACCGCAAGACTGCCCGCGCGCTGGGCTTCGATTTCCCGCCGATGTTCCTCGCCCGCGTCGACGAGGTGATCGAATGAAGCGCCGCGCGCTCCTCGCGGGGATGGCCGCGCTCGCCACCGCGCCGGCCGTCCGCGCGCAGCACCGGCCGGTCATTGGCTTCCTTAATGCGTCGGCGAACTCGGGGGAATTCCTGCGCGACCTGCGGCGCGNAGAGCGACTACGACGTCGAGGCGCGTTCGGCGGAAAGCAAGGCCGACCGGCTGCCGCCCTTGGCGCGCGAGCTGGTGGCGCGCAAGGTCGATGTCATCGTCGCCACCGGCGGCAGCGCGCCTGCGCGGGCCTCGAAGGAGGCGACTGGCACCATTCCCATCGTGTTCGTGAGTGCCGCCGATCCGCTGCGCGCGGGGTTGGTGACCAGCCTCAGCCGGCCCGGCGGCAACGTCACCGGCGTCAGCCTGATCGGCTCGGCCCTCGAGCCCAAGCGGATCGAGTATCTGGCCCGCGCGATCAACAAGCCGGGCGCCATCGCGGCGCTGGTCGATCCGGCCTATCCCGACGCCGACCTGCAGAAGGCCGAGCTCAAAAAAGCGGCCGACACCGTCGGCCGGCCGATCGAGTTCGTGCTGGTCAGCCGCGAGGCCGAGTTCGAGCCCGCGATCGCCGGC
>VBAF01000493.1:0-1873 GCA_005884705.1 Alphaproteobacteria bacterium | reverse complement strand
ACAGGCTGCCGGCGGTCTACAATCAGCGCGAGTTTCCCGACGCCGGCGGGCTGATGAGCTACGGCGCCAGCTTCGCCGACGGCTACCGCCAGGCCGGCGACTATGCCGGCCGCATCCTGAAGGGTGCGAGGCCCGCCGACCTGCCGGTCATGCAGGCCGCCCGCTTCGAGTTCGTGGTCAACCAGCGCACCGCCCGCGCGCTCGGCCTCGAGCTCCCGTCCGACCTGCTCGGCCGCGCCGATGAGGTGATCGAGTGAGGCGCCGCGCCGCCCTCGCCGGCGTCCTCGCGGGACTGGCCGTACCGGCGTTCGCCCAGGCGCCGGGGCGCCTGCGTCGGATTGGCGTGCTGATCGACGGCTCGCCGCCGCATCCGCTGCCCGAGGCGTTGCGCGCCGGCATGAAGGAGCGCGGCTGGCCCGAGGCGGCGATCGCCTTCGAGATTCGTTATGCCAACGGCGAGCCGGCGCGTGGCGTCGAGCAGGCGGCCGAGCTGGTCCGCGGCGGCGTCGACGCGCTGGTTGCCCACTTCACGCCGTCGGTGCGCGCAGCGATGGCGGCAACCAGCACCATCCCGATCATCATGGCGCCGGCCGGCGCGCCGGTCGAGACCGGGCTGGTGGCGAGCCTCAGCCGGCCCGGCGGCAATGTCAGCGGCGTCACCAACATGGCGGCCGAGCTGGGCGGCCGGCGGCTGCAGCTCCTCAAGGACATGATCCCGAGCCTGGGGCGGGTCGCCGCGCTGGTCTCGAGCCAGGATGCCTTCACCCGGCCGTTCGTCAGCTATCTCGAGCAGGCCGCGGTCAGCGGCGGCCTGCAGCTCGACCCCGTCGCGATCGGCGGCCCGGCCGGGTTCGAGGCCGCCTTCGCCGCCATGGTCGAGCGGCGCGCCGGCGCGGCCGTCATCCAGGGCGTCTTCAATTCCCACCGGTCCGCGCTGGTCGCCCTGGCGAGCCGCCACCGCCTGCCGACCATGTGGTTCGACCGGGCCGCCGTCGAGGAAGGCGGCCTGGTGTCGCTGTCGGCCAACCTGGCCGACATGTACCGCCGGGCCTGCGACCTGCTCGACAAGGTGCTGCGCGGCGCCAAGGTGGGGGACCTGCCGGTCGAGCAGCCCTCGGTCTTCGAGCTGGTGCTGAACCTCAAAACGGCCCAGGCGCTGGGCATCACCGTGCCGCGGTCGGTGCTTATCCAGGCCGACGAGGTGGTCGAATGAGCCGCCGTATCGCGCTACCATCGGCGGCAATGGCGCGCCTGGTCCCCTTCGACCGCCGCGGGGCGCCCGCATGAAACGCGGGCTGTTCCTCAAGTATGTCGTGCTGTTCGTCGGGCTGGTCACCGGCGTGCTGCTGATCAATGCCGCGCTCGACATGTACTTCGTCTACCAGGACAACCGTCGCGCCTCGATCGAGGTGCAGCGCGAGAAGGCCGAGGCGGCGGCGCAGAAGATCGAGTCCTTCGTACGCGCGATCGAGAGCCAGATCGGCTGGGTGGCGCAGGCGCAATGGGCTTCGCTGCCCGACGACCAGCGCCGCTTCGACTATGTCCGCCTGCTGCGCCAGGTGCTGCCGATCACCGAGCTGGTCCAGCTCGACCCCAAGGGCCGCGAGCAGCTCCGCGTGTCGCGCCTCAGCATGGACGTGGTCGGCGCCGGCACCGACCGCAGCCAGGAGCCCGCCTTCAAGGAGGCGATGGCCAACAAGGTCTATTTCTCGCCGGTCTACTTCCGCAAGGAAAGCGAGCCCTACCTCACCATGGCGGTGGCGCACGGCACCAAGACCATCACCGGCGTCACCGTGGCCGACATCAACCTCAAGCTGATCCTCGACGTGATCTCGCAGATCAAGATCGGCAAGGAGGGTTACGCCTACGTCGT
>VBAF01000492.1 GCA_005884705.1 Alphaproteobacteria bacterium | reverse complement strand
CCTGGTCTTCCGTGCGGTCGCCCGCATAGTCCTTGTCGAAGACGTCGTGGTTGTAGACCAGGGCGTCGGTCGCATCGGGGAAGAACGCGCGGAGGAGCTTCTCGATCTCGGGATAGAATACGCGCTCCACCTCGGCCGCATCGTAGAAGTTCGAGCACTGGGACTCGAGGTGCGCCAGCGAGACGCCGAGCCGGTCCATGCATTCGGGGCTGTTGGGCGAGAGGCCCGGGTAGTACTCGCCGATGCGCCGCGCGTCGCGCAGCACCTGCGGGAAGTAGAGGTTTCGCCGCCGGTTATCCTCCTCGTTCTTGCGCAGAATCGCCGCAGCGTCGGCGCGCGCCGGGTCCCGCCACAAGGCGTTGGACGGAACGATGGAATAGCTCGGCCGCTCGAAGACAGTATAGGCCAGCGGCAGCGCCAGTCCGCCTTCGGGGGCTTTGATGCTGTTCGACTCGCGGATGTACCTCACGCACTCGTCGTAGTCGCGGAAGGCGAGGCCCCACCGGGTCTTGACCGGGCCGGGAGGCGCGTTGTCGATCATGTCGATCACGCGCTGGCTTTCGCCGCCGGCGATCTCGGTGAGCGCATCCTCCAGCGCCTTGGCGGTTCCCGCATCGCCGTCCCGATCGAACGACATGTAGGACAGGCCGCCGTTCGCGGCGATGGCCGGCGGCTGCCCTTCCGTGCGCTGGAGCGGCGGCACGGAGGCCGACGTTGCGTTGCTGTCGACCACCTCGAGTTGGCTCATGGCACATCTCCGGTTCGTTCCAGGCTACGGTGGCACACAGAACCGATGCTTTCCAGATCATGAATCTCTTCCGGATCATGAGCCCAAGTCATGCGAACATGGGTAGTATCGTAGTCATGCTGCACTAGTTGCGAGGGATCATGAGCGATACGGGCTTACCCGTGGAGGATCGCCTGCGGATCGGCGTTCAAACCCTCCACCGTCGCACCGAACCGGCGGTCGGCGCTTGGCTGCCAACGATCGATGAGATGCGCATGCTCGTCGAGCTGGTCGAGCGCGGCGGTTACGATTCGCTGTGGGTTGGCGACCACATCTCCTTCCATATCGCCATACTCGATCCATTGCTGCAACTCGCCCAGGCTGCGGTGTTCAGCCGGCGACTGGTCTTCTGCCGCTGCGCCATCCCACGCCGGTGGCCAAGCAGGTTGCGACCCTCGACCATCTGACGGAGGGCCGGTTCATCTTCGGGGTCGGCGTCGGCGGTGAGTTCGCCAAGGAGTTCGAAGCCAGCGGCGTCCCGGTCGCCGAGCGCGGCGCCCGGCTGGATGAAAGCATCGCGGTGATGCGCAAGCTGTGGACCGGCCAGCCCGCCAGCCATGACGGCCGCTTCTTCAAGTTCGAGGGCGTGACGATGCAGCCGCCGCCGCGCCAGGCCGGCGGCCCACCAATCTGGTGCGGTGGCCGCTCGGATGCCGCGCTCCGCCGCATCGGCCGCATGACCGATGGTTGGATGTCGTATGTCATCACGCCACAGATGTTTCGCCAGGGGCTGGAGAAGATCGCCGCGGCCGCCACCGAGTCCGGTCGCGTCTTCGACCGCGGCTTCGGGACGGCCCATCTGCTGTTCACATGCATTGATGACACCTACGAAAAGGCGCTCGATGCTGCAACCGCTTCCCTCAGCCAACGCTATGGCATGGACTTCCGCAAGGCCGCCGAGCGTTATTGCGCACTCGGCCCGCCGCAACGCGTCGTCGAAAGTATCTTGCGTTTTCACGAGGCGGGAGTCCGCCACGTCATTCTCGATTTCGTCGGTCCGTATGAGGAGCGCGATCGTCAGATCGAGCGCTTCGCCTCGGAAGCACTGCCGCTGCTGGCTGGGCTGCGCGAGTCCCCTGCATAGACCAGCGCGCCAGATCGGATCGCAGGCTACCGCGTGCGCCGGGAATGGCGGCTTCGGCCACACGCCAAAGGGATCGCGAAGGCTTCAAGGGCCGTTTACGTTTTCCGCCCCCTCCCTCCAAGGCTTTGAATTAGCGCACTTGTTGCAGGCCGTCCCGGGGCACCATTCCTCCCGGCCATTCTATGATTTCGTGCCTTGTGCTAGGGTGCTCGTCATGTCCCGCATTCGTCCGTCACGCTTCGTGCACGTCGTCTATCGTACCCGCCAGTTCGACAAGATGATCGCCTGGTACCAGGCCGTCTTCGACTGCAAGGTGCAGTACCAGAACCCGGTGCTCGCTTTCCTGACCTACGACGACGAGCATCACCGGGTCGCGCTGATCAATCTTGCCGCGGTGGCGCCCGACGCCAGCCATGACGGCCAGCGCGGCGCAGTCGGTGTCGACCATGTCGCCTACACTTATTCGGGCGTCGACGAGCTGATCGAGAACTATGCCCAGCTCAAGGCCAAAGGCATCCTGCCTTACTGGTGCGTGCATCACGGCGTGACGATGTCGATGTACTACGCCGATCCCGACGGCAACCAGATGGAGCTGCAGGTCGACGCCTTCGGCTCGAGCGACGAGGCCAACGCCTTCATTAACGGACCGGGCTTCGCCGCCAATCCGATCGGCGTCGAGTACGATCCTGAGGATATCCTGGCCAGAATCCGCGCCGGCACCCCCGGCTCGGCCTTCCTGCGCCGACCGACCGACCTACCAGTGTCGCCGATCCGCGGCGCGCTCGTGCCCGCGGGCACAAAGCACTAATCGTTGGGCGGGACGAACATGTAGCCGACGCCCCAGACGGTGCGGATCGCCGTCGGGTGCTCGGGATCGACCTCGATCTTGCGGCGGATGCGGTTGATGCGCAGGTCTATGGCGCGGTCGAACGCCGCCATCTCGCGATGGCCGATCCGCTCCAGCATCCAGTTGCGCTCGAGCGGCCGGTTGGGATTGTCGGCGAACAGCTTCAGCAGGTCGAATTCGCTGGCCGACAGCGTCTCCTCGCCGCCGTCCTGCTCGATCAGGATGTGGCGCTCGAGGTCGAGCACGCGGCGGCCCATGCGCACCCGCTTGCTGGGCGTCGCCGCCGGTGCTTCGCCGGTGCGGCGCAGCACGCTCTTGATGCGCGCCAGCAGCTCGCGCGGCTCGAACGGCTTGGGAATGTAGTCGTCGGCGCCCGATTCCAGGCCGACGATGCGGTCGACCGTCTCGCCGGCTGCCGTCACCATGATGATGCAGATCTTGCTGCTCTTCTCGCGCAGCCAGCGGGCCAGCGCGAGGCCGTCCTCGCCGGGCAGGCCAATATCGAGCAGGACGAGGTTGGGAATCTCGCGCTCGACCAGCCGGCGCAGGCCGACGCCCGAGGCAAAGCCGGTGACGCGATATCCCCGTTTGCTGAGGTAACCGATCAGTAACTGGCGGCCCGCAGCCTCATCTTCGACAACGACGATGTGTGGGCGCCAATCCATCCTTCACAACTCTGGCTTGGGCGCAAAAGGCGTCCAAGTAAAAATGTTAGAGGATTTCAGCGGCTTAGCCAAGCTACGGGGCAACTGGCATCAGGCTTCGATTTGGCCGCGTACGCGGTCCATCTCGACGACGAGATGGCCGAACTGGCCCTCGCAGGCCACGCGATCGCCGGTCCGGGCGGCGCTCTCGAGCGCTGCGGCGGTGCTGCTGAGCGACCGCGCGCCGACCGCCAGCGCGCCGCTGCGCAGCCGGTGGGCGGCGGACTGCAGGGTCGCCAGGTCGCCGCAGGCCATCGCCTGCTCGATGTCGTGCGAGGAGGCCGAGACCGTCTCGCTGAACCGCCGCAGGATGTTGCGCCGCGCATCGTCTTCGTTCTCGACCCAGGGATCGAGCACGCTCGGATCGATCGCCGGCATGTCCTGGACCGCCGCGACGAACTTTTCCGCCGCCGGCGCGGGCTGCGGCGCCTTCTCGGTCTTGTCCGGCAGCCAGCGCTTCATGACGGCGCGCAGGCCG
>VBAF01000117.1:295-15863 GCA_005884705.1 Alphaproteobacteria bacterium | reverse complement strand
GCTCGACCTGCGCGTCACCGGGCTGATCGGAGTCGACTCGGCCCACTTCATCACGCACGAGGACATCGGCGAGGACAAGAACGGCGACGGGGCGATCACCATCTCGCAGGGCACCGGGATCGCCGCGCCCGACCAGAACCCCAACTACGACTTCCGCCTCGACCAGCCCGGGCGGCGCCTGCGCGCGGAGCCCTCGCTCTTCTGGGGCGTGTCCGGGACCGTCGCGGTCAACTTCTAGGCGGGGCCCTTCTTCAGCTCCAACGCGAGCTGGTACACCCCGCGCTTCGAATGCGTCGCCGAGAGCGCCTCGGCGATCGCCTTCGGGCCCTCGCCGCGGGCCAGCTCCTCGTGCAGCTTGGTCAGCTCCCGCCCGACGACGGCCGGCCGATCCCCGAGCGCGGCGCGCAGATCGGCGAGCGTGCGCGCGAGCCGCTGCGGCGACTCGTAGAACACCAGCTGCGAGCGCAGCCCGCGGAGCTCCGCCAGCATCTCGGCCCGCTGCGAGGCCTTGCGCGGGAGGAAGCCGGCGAAGTGAAAGCGGCCCTCGGGAAATCCGCTCACGCTGACCGCGGCGATGGCCGCGCTGGCGCCGGGGATCGGAACGACCGCGATCCCCTCCTCCACCGCGCGCCGGACCAGCGCCGCCCCCGGATCGCTCACTGCGGGCGTTCCTGCGTCGGTCACCAGGGCCAGCGACTCGCCCGCGGCCAGCCGGCGCACCAAAGGCTCCACCCGGACCGACTCGTCGAACGCCGGCAGCGAGTAGAGCGGCTTCTTGATCCCGAGATGGTTGAGGAGGTTCCCGGAATGCCGGGTGTCCTCGGCGACCACGCCGTCGCAGGCGGCGAGCACCTCGCGCGCCCGCGCAGTCAGGTCGCCCAGGTTCCCGATCGGCGTCGCCACGACGTACAAGGGCATGCTACGCCCCGGTATCGAAGGCGTTCTCGAAGTGCGTCAAGGAGGGGCCGGCCGGACCGTCGACCACCGCGATCACGTCGAACCGCGCCGCGCGCGGCGGACCGCGCCTCCGGGCCAGGAAATCGCGGGCCGCCGCGATCACCCGCCGCTGCTTGCGACCACCCACCGTCTCCTCCGGACCGCCGAACGCCGCGGTAGCCCGGGTGCGCACCTCGACGAACACCAGCACCTCGCCCTTCTCGGCGATGACGTCGATTTCACCGCTCCTGCAGCGATGGTTGCGCGCCACGATCCGGTAGCCGCCCTTGCGCAGCAGGTCGGCCGCGGCTTCCTCGCCGAGGGCCCCGAACCGCGCCTTCGTCACGGCTGCAGGACCAGATCGGCGGTGCCGGGCGGAGGTGTCTCGGCCACGCGGTGGATCACCTGCGCCTGCGTGCCGATGCCCTTGAGCATCTTCGCGATCAGCACCCGCTTGGGAGCGTCGAGGATCCCGAAGGCGTCGTCGATCACGATGGGCAGGCGCTTGTAGCCCGCCACCCGCTCCAGCAACGCGAGCCGCAACGCCACGTAGGCGAGGTCGCGCAGCGGCGGCGGCAGCGTCATGTACGAGCCGCTGCGCCCGTCGGGCGCGGCGAACTGCAGCGTTCCCTTGTCGTCGAGCTTGCCCGAGGCCACCCGCCGATCCGTGAGCGCCATCAGGAAGGCGCTCAGCCGCGCCCCCATCTGGGACCAGAGCTCGTCGACGCCCAGGCTGAGGAGCTCGGCGGCCTGGGCGACGTAGTGCCGGGGGACCTCGGCGTCCGGGATCGATGCCGCGCTGCGCGCCGTCGAGATGCCCATCGCGTGCTTCAGGTCGCCCTCGATCTCGGCGATCGGACGGGAGAAGCCCGTCTGGTGCACCTGCTCCTCGAGCTTGCCCTTCTCCGCCTCGAGCAGCGGCATCTCCACCGCCAGACGCAGCACGTCCGGCTCCATCTTCACCTTCTGCAGCTTCTCCAGCGCCGCTTCCCGCCGCTTCACCAGCACCTCCCGCTCCTTGAACACGGCGAGGAGATCCTGCGCCGAGTCCACCTTGGCGGCCCGCAGCGCGGCCTTGAGCGGCGCCTGCTCGGCGTCGTAGTCCTTCTTGAGCTTGACCTCGCGCTCCTTCAGCTCCTGGGCCCAGGCGGCGGCCTGCTTGTCGGCCTCGTCGCCCTCGATCCAGCGCAGCACCGAGATCAGCGGCGCCAGGAGCGGCACCAGGCCGAAGAGCGCGATGGGCGGCCGCCGGAGGAAGAAGGCCGCGGCGTCCGCCGCGATGCCGGAGAGCAGCCCACCGTAGAACCAGGGGCTGGTCAAGACCGGCTCCGCCGGCGGCGTCACCGTCTGTGCCGCCTTTTGCCGCTTCTTGGCGACGTCCGCGAGCGCGTCGTCGCGCTTCTTGAGATCGTCCTTGGCGCGGGAGGCCTTGGCGGTGAGATCCTTGATCTCCTCGGGCGACCAGGGCGAGCGCTTCAGCTCGTTCTGGACCGCCGCCAGATCGGACTCGGCGTTCTTGAGCTTGTCGGCGAGGATCTCGAGGTCGTGCAGGCGCTGGGCGACCTTGAAGAGGCGGTCCTGCATCGCCTCGAACTTCCCGGTCATCTCCAGCTCGTCCTTGAGCGCCTTCACCCGCGGGTGATCGACGTACGCCTCGTTGGCCGCCGCAGCCGCCTTGCCCCGCAGCGAAGGCAGCTCGTTGACCTCGAGCACGAAGAAGCCGGTGTACGCGTCGCTCGACGGCATGCCGCATTCCACGCGGAGGAAGGAGTCGATCTCGAGCTGGTCGTCGGTGACTTCCTCGAACTTCCTCGTCGCCGGATCCAACCGGAGCAGCTGCCGGGTGCCGCCCAGCTCGCGCAGGAGCCGGAATGGACTGTTGTTGCCGGAGAGGAGCCCCACGCCGACGCGGGTGGGCCCGCCGCCGTCGACCAGCCGCTTGGGATCGTCCGGAGCGGGACAGAGCGCGGCGGTGAGCGCCGCCCGGAAGGATGCCGCCTTGGACACCACAGCCACGTACCCCGGTTTGAGCGAGAGTTGCCCATCCCCGGGCAGGTCCTTGACCTTCTGGAACAGCAGCTCGGTGAGCTGCACTCTCGTCCCCTCCCGGACCGATGATTACTGCGCGGCTCCGCCTTCTTCGGCGGTCTTGAGCCGCGCGGCCTTGCCCTGCAGCTCGCGCAGGTAGAACAGGCGCGCGCGCTTCACCTTCCCGCTGCTGATCACCTCGATCTTGTCGATGCGCGGCGAATAGAGCGGGAAGATGCGCTCCACGCCCACGCCATAGCTCATCTTCCGCACCGTGAAGGTCGTGTTGGCGTGCCCGCGCTTGCGGCGGATCACGACGCCCTCGAAGATCTGGATCCGCTCCTTGTCGCCTTCGCTGATCTTCGTGTGCACACGCACGGTGTCGCCCACGCGGAAGTCGGGGATCTGCCCCCGCATTTCCGGCTTCACGTTCCGCTGCTCCACCAGCTCGATCGCCTTCGAACGCATCTTCGTACCCTCTCTGATTACCGGTCGCCTAAAAACAGAACCCCGTCAAGCCTTCTGCCGGGTGAGCAGATCGGGGCGGCGCTCGCGTGTGCGCGCCACCGCTTGCTCCTGCCTCCACCGCGCGATCTTCTTGTGGTCGCCCGAGAGCAGGATCTCGGGAACCCGCAGGCCGCGGAACTCGGGCGGCCGCGTGTACTGCGGACCCTCCAGCAGGCCTTCGCCTGAGAAGCTCTCGTCCTGTACCGAAAGCTCGTTACCGAGCACACCGGGCACCAGCCGGGCCATCGCATCGATCACGGCGAGGGCGGCGACCTCGCCGCCGGTGAGCACGAAGTCGCCGAGCGACAGCTCCTCGTCGACCCAGCGCAGCACGCGGTCGTCCACGCCCTCGTAGCGGCCGCAGATCAGGATCAGCGCTCCGCCCTGCGCCAGCTGGTGCGCCTTGCCCTGCTCGAAGCGCGCTCCCTGCGGAGAGAGCAGGATCACGCGTGCCTCCGGCTGGCGCCGCCGGGCCGCTTCGATGGCGGCCACCAGGGGCTCCGGTTTCATCACCATCCCGGCGCCGCCGCCGTAGGGCACGTCGTCGGTGACGCGGTGCTTGCCGTCGGCGAAGTCGCGGATGTCGGTCACCTGGACGCGCAGGAGGCCCTTCTCGCGCGCCTTCCCGAGGATGCTCTCCTCGAGGGGCGCAGCGATCATGCGCGGGAACAGGGTGAGGACTTCGACCGACAGCACGGCTACTCCTCCAGCTCGAACAAACCCTCCGGCGCATCGACCACGATCCGCCGCGCCTCTGGTAGCACTTCCCGGACCAGACCCATCGGCACCAGCGCTCCCCCTCGCAAACGCAGCAGATCCTGCGCGCCGGCCTCCTCCACATCCTCCACCACGCCGCGCACCATACCCGCGGGGTCCGACACTTCGTAACCGATCAGGTCGATCGCGTACATCTCGTCCGACGGAAGCGCCGGCAGCTCCGCGCGATCGACCCGCACCTCCTGCCCGCGCAGCGCGGCGGCCTGATCGCGATCCTCGACCCCGCGCAGCGCGACCAGATAGCCCAGCTGCACCCGCTCGGCACGCTCGACCTCGTGCTCGCGCTCGCCGAGCCAGATCCTCCGGACGCGCTCCAAACCCTCTGAATCCGCGTTGTACGGCGCGATCAGCACGCGCCCGCGAATCCCGTGCGCCCTCGCGACGCGTCCCACCGCGAGGAGCTCGCGCACGGCATCACCGTCCGGCCGGCTGGGCCCCGGACTTCTTCGCCAGCTTGATCAGCTGGGCGACCGTCGCGCTGGGCTGCGCCCCCATCTTGAGCCAGTGCTCCAGCCGATCCTGCTTCAGATGGATGCGCGCAGGGCTGTAGTTCGGATCGTAGGTGCCGATCTCCTCGTTGAAGCGGCCGTCGCGCGGGTTCCGCGAGTCCGTCGCAACGACGTGATAGAACGGCGATTTCTTGGCACCCCGGCGAGCGAGGCGCAGCTTGACGGCCATTGGCGGAGCTCCTTGAAAAAGCGGGGTTCTTTACATGGCCGAGGGCATCCGCGTCAAGCCTATCGCCACGGCGGGCGGCCAGGATGGCGCCTGGCTGGCCCCGCGGTCAGCGCTTGAGGACGGCCTTGAGGGTGGATCCGAGCTCGTGGGGGCCTGCCGCGATGTGCACGCCCGCCTCGCGCAGGGCGCGGAACTTGTCCTGCGCGGTGCCCTTGCCGCCGGAGATGATCGCCCCCGCGTGGCCCATCCGCTTGCCGGGAGGCGCGGTCGCGCCGGCGATGAATCCGACCACCGGCTTCTTGCGTCGTTCGGCGGCGAGCAGCGCGGCGGCTTCCTCCTCGGCGCTGCCGCCGATCTCGCCGATCATGATGATGCCGGCGGTCTCCGGATCGCCGAGGAAGAGCTCGAGGCAATCGACGAAGCTGGTGCCGTTCACCGGGTCGCCGCCGATGCCGATGCAGGTCGTCTGACCCAGACCCACCGCAGTGGTCTGCGCCACCGCCTCGTAGGTCAAGGTGCCGGAGCGCGAGATGATGCCGATCCGACCGCGCTTGTGGATATGGCCCGGCATGATGCCGATCTTGCATTCGCCCGGCGTGATGACGCCCGGGCAATTGGGCCCGATCAGCCGCGATTTCGAGCCCTGCAGGGTGCGCCTCACCTTCACCATGTCGAGCACGGGAATGCCCTCGGTGATGCAGACGATCAGCGGGATCTCGGCGTCGACCGCCTCGAGGATCGAATCGGCGGCAAACGCCGCCGGCACATAGATCACGCTCGCCGTGGCGCCGGTCCTGGCGACCGCCTCGGCCACGGTGTCGAACACCGGCAGGTCGAGATGGGTGGTGCCGCCTTTGCCCGGCGTCACGCCGCCGACCATCTTGGTGCCGTAGGCGATCGCCTGCTCGGAGTGGAAGGTGCCCTGGCTGCCGGTGAAGCCCTGGCAGATCACCCTGGTGTCCTTGTCGACCAGCACGGCCATCAGTTGGTCTCCTTGACGGCCTGGACGATCTTCTGGGCAGCATCGGCGAGGTTCTCCGCCGAGGTGATCTTGAGTCCCGACTCCTTCAGGATCTTCTTGCCGAGCTCGACATTGGTGCCTTCGAGCCGGACCACCAGCGGGACATGCAGGTTGACCTCGCGCGCCGCGGCGACCACGCCCTCGGCGATCACGTCGCAGCGCATGATGCCGCCGAAGATGTTGACGAGGATCCCTTCGACGTTGGGATCCTTCAGGATGATCTTGAAGGCCGCCGTCACCCGCTCCTTGGTGGCGCCGCCGCCGACATCGAGGAAGTTCGCGGGCGAGGAGCCGTAGAGCTTGATGATGTCCATGGTCGCCATGGCGAGGCCTGCGCCGTTGACCATGCAGCCGATCTGGCCGTCGAGCTTGACGTAGTTCAGCGCGTACTTGGCGGCCTCGGTCTCCGAGGGATCTTCCTCGTCGAGGTCGCGCAATGCCTCGAGGTCCTGGTGGCGCTCGAGCGCGTTGTCGTCGAAGTTCATCTTGGCATCGAGCGCGATCACGTCGCCGGCGCCGGTGACGACCAGCGGGTTGATCTCGATCAGCGAGCAGTCGAGCTCGGTGAAGGCCTTGTAGAGCCCGCCCAGCAGCGCGACGAACTTGGCAACCTGCTTGCCCGAGAGGCCGAGCGCGAAGGCGATCTTGCGGCCGTCGAAGGCCTGGAAACCCGAGGCCGGGTCGATCGACTGCTTGACGATCTTCTCCGGCGCGTCGTGCGCCACCCCTTCGATGTCCATGCCGCCCTCGGTCGAGGCGACGATCGAGATGCGGCCGACCGCGCGGTCGACCAGCAGCGAAAGGTAGAGCTCGCGCTTGATATCGCAGCCTTCCTCGACGTAGAGCCGCTTCACGGCTTTGCCCGCGGGGCCGGTCTGCTTGGTCACCAGCTCATGGCCCAGCATCGCCTGGGCATTGGCGCCGACCTCCTCGACCGACTTGGAGACGCGCACGCCGCCCTTGCCGTCGGGATCGTCCTTGAAGCGGCCCTTGCCGCGGCCGCCGGCATGGATCTGCGCCTTCACGACGGTGACCGGCGTGCCGAGCTTGCGGGCCACGTCCATCGCCTCGTCGCGTGTATAGGCGACGCCACCCTTGAGCAGCGGGACGGCGAATTTGGCCAGCAAAGCCTTGGCCTGATACTCGTGGATATTCATGCGGTCCTATTGCGGTGGCCGGTCTGCAAAAAGCGTGCTCGTAATGAGTTGCTAATTGCAACTCACTTGCAGTCGCGGCACTTTATGAGTGCCAATCGGCCTTGGCAACGACCGACTGGTGACGCTTTTGCGTCGTCAGGGACCGTGCGGCCTCAGCCCGCGGCGACGATCTTCTTGGTCGCCTCGACCAGGCTCTTCACCGCAGCGACCGACTTGTCGAACATCGCCTTCTCGTCGGCATTGAAGGAGACCTCGACGATCTTCTCGATGCCGCCCTTGCCGATCACCACCGGCACGCCGATGTAGAGGCCCTTCACGCCATACTCGCCGTTCAGCAGGGCGGCGCAGGGGATCACCCGCTTCTTGTCCTTGAGATAGCTCTCGGCCATGGCGATCGCCGAGGCGGCCGGCGCATAGAAGGCCGAGCCGTTGCCCAGCAGGCCGACGATCTCGGCACCGCCGTCGCGCGTGCGCTGGACGATCTTGTCGAGCTTGTCCTGGCTGGTCCAACCCATCTTGATGAGATCGGGCAGCGGGATGCCGGCGACCGTCGAGTAGCGGATCAGCGGCACCATGGTGTCGCCGTGGCCGCCGAGCACGAAGGCCGTCACATCCTCGACCGACACGCCGAACTCCTGGGCGAGGAACAGGCGGAAGCGCGAGGAATCGAGCACGCCCGCCATGCCGACCACGCGGTTGGCCGGCAAGCCGGTGACCTCGTGCATCAGGCCGACCATCGCATCGAGCGGGTTGGTGATGACGATGACGAAGGCGTTGGGCGCGTTCTCCTTGATGCCCTTGCCGACGGCGGCGATGACCTTGGCGTTGATGCCGACCAGGTCGTCACGGCTCATGCCGGGCTTGCGCGGCACGCCCGCGGTCACGATCACGACGTCGGCGCCGGCGATGTCCTTGTAGTTCGAGGAGCCGGAATAGTTGGCGTCGAAGCCCGCGACCGGCGAGAGCTGGGCGATGTCGAGCGCCTTGCCCTTGGCGGTGCCCTCGGCCTGCGGGATGTCGAACAGGACGACGTCGCCCAGATCCTTCTGGCCCGCCAGCAGGGCGAGGGTGCCGCCGATCTGTCCGGCGCCGATCAGCGCGATCTTCTTGCGAGCCATGCGAAATTCTCCAAATTCTGAAAGCGGCGCGTGGTAGCGCGATTCTCGGGGGGCAGCAACTCTCGCCGGGATGTGATCCTAGACGGGATGCCGCTTCAAATGCGCCAGGATCAGCTCGGTGGCCTTGGCCGGCGCCTGGTCCATCACGAAGTGGCCGACGCCCGGCAGCACTTCCAGGGCATAGGCGCCCGTGACGAACTCGCCGGTGCCCTTCGCCGCGTCGGGACCAACCGTCGCGTCGGCGTCGCCCCAGATGTAGAGCGTCGGCACCTTGATCGGGCCGAAGTCGCCCGACAGGCCCTTGTTGGCGCGATACCAGGCCAGCGCCGCCTCGATCGCCGCGCGATTGCCGAGCACCGAGACGTGCTGCTCGATCGCCGCCTTCGAGACGTCCTGGCCGAACAGGCCCTCGCGCAGCCGCCGCGCATTGTCCTCGACCAGCATCGGGCCGGTCTCCGGTTCGAGGAATTTGCTGTGATGGCGCGAGCGGTGCTTCTGCTCGCCGTCGGCCTTCTGCAGGGCGCGCCGAAACGACAGCGGATGCGGCCGCGACAGCACGCTGAGCGAAGCCAGCCGCTCGGGATGGGCGTTGGCCACACCCCACGATACCTGGCCGCCCCAGTCGTGGCCGACCTGGTGGAAGCGCTGACCGGCGTAGCCGGCGGCGATGGCGTCGGCGACCAGCTTGTCGAAGGCATAGTTCGAGAGATCGGCGGGATCGGGCCGCGCGCCCGGCGAATAGCCGCGCTGGTCGGGCGCGACGCAGCGGTAGCCCGCCGCCGCGAGCACGGGCAACGCTTCACGCCAACTGTGCCGTGATTCCGGAAAGCCGTGCAGCAGCAGGACCAGCGGTCCGCCGATCGGGCCCGCAACGTCAGCGGTGAAGGTCAGGCCCGACCGCGTCGTTAGGCCGATCGTCTCGACCATCGTCGATCAGCCGACGCCGTTGGCCTTGAACCAGGCGACGGCAAGCTTCCAGCCGTCCTCCGCCTGCTCCTTGCGATAGGACGGGCGGTAGTCGGCGTTGAAGGCATGCGGCGTATCTGGATAGGTCTTGATGGTCGACTTCCTGGCCGCGACGTTGCTCGAGGTCTTGAGCGAGTTGCGCATCTTGTCGACGGTATCGTTGGGGATTCCGTCGTCGGCGCCGCCGTAGAGCCCCTGCACCGGACCGTGCAGCTGGTTGACCAGGTCGATCGGATGCTTGGGCGTCATCGGCGAGTCGTCGCCGACGACGCGGCCGTACCAGGCCACGCCGGCCTTCACCGCCGGATTGTGCGCGTCGTACAGCCAGACGATGCGGCCGCCCCAGCAGAAGCCGGTGATGCCGAGCTTGGTCGTGTCACCCTTGCCCTCGCCCTTGACGAAGGCGACGGTCGAATCGAGATCGTCCATGACCTGCTCGTCCGGCACCTTGGCGACGATGTCCTTCAGCAGCGCCTGGACGTCGGTGACCTTGGTCGCGTCGCCCTGGCGGAATTAGAGATCGGGCGCGATGGCGTAGAAGCCGGCCTTGGCGAAACGGCGCGTGACGTCCTTGATGTGCTCGTGCACGCCGAAAGCCTCCTGCACCACCAGCACGGTGCCAAAGCCGCTGCCCGAGGCCGGCATGGCACGATAGGCCATCATCTCCTTGTCGTCCTTGGTCTTCACCTTGATCTCGCCGGCGCTGAGGCCATCGGCCGGCGTGCTGATCATGGTCTGCGCGCAGATCGGCTGCGTAGCGAGCGCGAAACCTGCGCCAATGGTCGTGCTGGCGGCGAGCGCGGCGCGGCGCGACAAAGCCCGGCCGGTCAGGGAAACGCGATCGCCATCCATGGACTTCCTCTCCAAGTGATCGAAAGCGGCGCGAAGCCTATGCCGCCCTCAGGCGGCCTCGCAATCACATTCCGGGGAGATCGGACCCTTCGATATGCGGCAGGGCGAGATAGTCGGGGCTCTGCATCTCCATCAGGCGCGACACGGTGCGCTGGAACTCGAAGGTGCCGTCGCCCTCGACGTAGAGCTTGTCGGGCGGCGCGGCCGCAGAGCAGATGAACTTCACCTTCCGCTCGTAGAACGAGTCGATCATGGTAAGCGCGCCGCCTTGTCCTGGCTGTCCGGGCCCATCTTCGGGACGTCCCCCAGGATCACGGTATGGAAGTGATCGGCGATGCACAAAAAGTCGGCGGCGCCCATCGGCCGCGCGCACCAGTCGAGGTAATGCGCCATGGCGACCCCGGGCGCCGCGCGCGGCACCGCGACGTCGCGGCCCTGGGTGCGCAACACGCGCGGATCGCCGTCGAGGCCGCCCGACAGGGCGCGGAACGCCTCATCGAGCTTCTGGCTCGCCCAGGCACCGAGCGGCGTCAGATAGACGTCGAGCTCGCGCAGGCGGTCCATGCGGTAATCACGGCCGCCGCCCAGCTCGAGGATCTCGAGCCGCTGCTTCAAGAGCTCGATAAAGGGCAGGAAGCGGTCGCGCTGCAGGCCGTTCTTGTAGAGCTCGTCCGGCGCGCGGTTGGAGGTGGCGACGACGGTGATGCCCGCGTCGAACAGCGTCTCGAACAGCCGGCCGAGGATCATGGCATCGGCTATGTTGGTCACCTGGAACTCGTCGAAGCAGAGCAGCCGGGTCTCGTGCGCGATCTCGCGCGCGATCGGCACGATGGTGTCGGCCTCGGGCGGCGCGCCCTTGGCGGCCAGCTCCTCGCGCCGCTTATGCAGTCGCGCCTGCACCTCGAGCATGAATTCGTGGAAATGCACGCGCCGCTTCTTGGCGACCGGCGCATCGGCGAAGAACAGGTCCATCAGCATCGACTTGCCGCGGCCGACCGGTCCCCAGATGTAGAGGCCGTGCGGACCGCCCAACGGCTGGTCGCCGCCGCCGAAGCCCAGTCGCGCCCAGAAGCCCTTCCTGGCCGGCTCGCGCGCCAGCGCAGCAAGCTGCTCGTGGACCGCCTGCAGGCGCAGCACGATCTTTTCCTGCACCGGATCGGCGCGCACCTGTCCCGCAGCGCGCCGCGCGGCAAGGTTGGCGACCGGCCCCTTGCCGGTCGTCTGGGTATCGGAATCCATTGCACGGCATACCTAGCTCAGCGAGACGCCGCTGCCTATAAGAGGCCGCGATGAGAATTGGGTTCCTCGGTACGTCGAAATTCGCCGTGCCCGCGCTGCAGGCGCTGGTCGATGCCGGCCACGACGTGGTCGCCGTCTACACGCGCGCGCCCAGGCCGGCCGGCCGCGGCCAGCAGGAGCGCAAGACACCGGTGCATCTTCTGGCCGAAAAGCTCGGCCTGTCGGTGCGCACGCCCGGGACCTTGAAGACCGACGAGGAAGCCGCGGCATTCGCGGCGCTCGATCTCGATGCCGCGGTGGTGGTGTCCTACGGCCATATCCTGACCAAGCCGTTCCTCGCGGCGCCGGTGCTGGGCTGCCTCAACATCCACGGCTCGCTGCTGCCGCGCTGGCGCGGCGCCGCGCCGATCCATCGCGCCATCCTGGCCGGCGACGCCGAAACCGGCGTCACCACGATGCGCATGGACGAAGGCCTCGACACCGGCCCGATGCTGCTCGCCGAGCGCACACCGATCTCAGCCGCCGACACCGCCGAGACGGTGCACGACCGGCTGGCGACGATGGGCGCCACCCTGATCGTGTCGACCCTCGACGGGCTGATGCGGCGCAGCCTCGAGCCGGTGCCGCAGCCCAACGAAGGCGTCACCTATGCCCACAAGCTCGGCAAGGAAGAAGGCGTGCTCGACTGGCGCCGGCCAGCGGTCGAGCTCGAGCGCAAGGTGCGCGCCTTCCACCCCTGGCCCGGCACCTCGTTCAGCTACGCCGGCGAGCAGATCAAGGTTCTGGCGGCGGCGTTGACGCTCGTCGGCGGCGCAGCTGGCACTGTCACGATCTCGCGTGATGGATTTCCCGTCGTCGCCTGCGGCGTGGGTGGCCTGCGCCTGCTGAGATTGCAGCGGCCGGGAAAGTCGCCGCAAGCGGCCGAGGCGTTCCTGCGCGGTTTTGCCCTGCCCTCCGGCACCGTGCTGCCGTTGCCCGCCGCGCTGTCCCTGCCGGCCTGACGCCCGTGCCGCGCTACAGGATCATGGTCGAATACGACGGCGGGCCGTTCGTCGGCTGGCAGCGCCAGGACAGCGGCCCGTCGATCCAGGTGGCGCTCGAGGACGCCGTCTTCGCCTTGTCCGGCGAGCGCGTGGTGGTCCACGGCGCCGGCCGCACCGATGCCGGCGTGCATGCGCTGGGCCAGGTCGCGCATTTCGATCTCGTGGCGGACAAGCGCCTGGAAGAGGTGCGCGGCGCCCTTACCTTCCATCTCAAGCCGCAGCCGATCGTCATCGTGTCCGCCGAACTGGCGCAGCAAGGATTCCACGCCCGCTTCTCGGCGACGCACCGGCGCTACCGCTACCGCATCCTCAACCGGCGCACGCCGGCGGCGCTGGAGCGCGGCCATGTCTGGCACGTGCCGGTGCCGCTGGACGTCGAGGCGATGCAGGCGGCCGCCGCGCTGCTGATCGGAACGCACGACTTCAACAGCTTCCGCTCGGTGTCCTGCCAGGCCAAGTCGTCGATCAAGACGCTCGATGAGCTGCGTGTCGGCCGCTGCGGCGAGGAGATCCGCATCGAGGTCGCCGCGCGCTCCTTCCTGCACAACCAGGTGCGCATCCTGGTCGGCACGCTGCAGCTCGTTGGCCGCGGCCAGTGGAGCGCGGCCGATGTCGGGAAGGCGCTGGCCGTCTGCCTGATGGAAGTGCGCTACGACGGCTCAGCCGAAGCTGACCTCGAGGAAGCGATTGACGAGAATTGACAGGAAATAGGACGGCACCCAGTTCACGACCAGCAGGATCGAGGCGAGCAGCCAGGTCACGCCGAGCCCCAGCCGCGTCACCATCATGAACCAGTAGAAGAACACGACCTGCAGGGCGAGCAGCAGAGGCGTCGCGATCGGCGGCGCGAGCGCCGCCACCGACTCGGCCACCAGCAGCAGGATGATCTGCGGCAGGTTGCTCCAGTTCAGCGCCGCGATGTAGCGCGGAAAGCGGTCGAGCCAGCCGCGGCGCCGCGCGATCTCGTGAAAGATCACCGGGTAGAGCAGCCATTCGACGACGTAGCGCAGCCCCTCCACGAGGACGATCTGCCCCGGGTCGGCGGCGACGTTGACCTGCATGTATTCGATGACGCGGACGAAGGCGTAGATCGGCGCCACCAGGATCATCACCCGGAACGAACGCAAGCAGCCTTCGAGCGTGTTGTCGAAATGGAACGGCGCGGACACATCGCGCAACAGGAACTTGACCGCGCCCTGGCTGCCGCGCGCGATTTCGGCCGAGCTCAGCATCGCCGTCAGGCGAAGTAACGGTCGAGTACCGTCTCGTAGACGCGCGCCAGCGCCTTGAGGTCGGCGACCGCGCTCTTCTCGTCGACCTTGTGCATGGTCTCGCCGACCAGGCCGAACTCCAGCACCGGGCAGTAGCGGCTGATGAAGCGCGCGTCCGACGTGCCGCCGGTGGTCGACAGCTCGCACTCCACGCCGGTCACCTCGCGCACCGCGCCGGCGACCAGCGCGACCAGCGGTCCGGGCGGCGTGTAGAAGGATTCGCCCGAGACCTCGACCTTCTCGTACTCGATCGTGCCATTGCCGCCGACCGCCACGCTGGCCCGCTCGATGCGCTGCTTGAGATCCGCCAGCAGCTTCTGCGAGGTCCAGAGATCGTTGAAGCGCGTGTTGAAGCGCGCCCGCACCGTGCCCGGCGCGATGTTGGTCGCCTTGTTGCCGACATCGACTGTCGTGAACTGCAGCGAGGTCGGCTGGAAGTGCGTGCTACCGTTGTCGATCGGTTCGCGCAGCGCCTGGATGATCGCTGCCAGCCGGTGGATCGGATTGTCGAGCCGCTCGGGATAGCCGACATGGCCCTGGACGCCGCGCACGACGATGTCGACCGTCATGCTGCCGCGCCGGCCGATCTTCATCATGTCGCCGAAGCGCCGGGAGCTGGTCGGCTCGCCGACCACGCAGGCATCGATCGTCTCGCCACGCTCGGCAAGCGCCTTCAGCATCTTGACCGTTCCGTTGACCGCCGGCCCCTCCTCGTCGCCGGTGATCAGGAGGCTGATCGAGCCATCCAAGTCGCGGCCGCGCCGGGCGAGGAACCGCGCCGCGGCCGCGGTGAAGGCGGCAATCGCGCCTTTCATGTCGGCGGCGCCGCGGCCGAACAGGTAGCCGGCCGAGAGTTCGGCCGAGAACGGGCCGATGGTCCACGAGGAAAGGTCGCCGACCGGCACCACGTCGGAATGGCCGGCGAAGCAGAAGTGCTTTCCGCCGCTGCCGATGCGGGCATAGAGGTTGGCGACGTCGTCGGTGCCGGCCTGGCTGAAATCCATGCGCTCGCAACGGAAGCCGAGTCCGCCCAGCGTGCGCTCGAGCAAGGTGAGCGCGCCCGCTTCGACCGGCGTCACGCTCTCGCAGCGCACCAGAGAACGAGTCAGTTCGACGACGTCAACGACGGCAGGAGCGAGCGTGTCGGGCATGGCCGGACACTACAACCGGCGGCCTGCAAAGAGAAGAGCGCCGGCCGCGTTAGAGCCGACGCCCCAAGTCACATGAGAGGAAGATTCAGTCTTGTTGCTTGTGGAACTGGTCGTTCGCCGACCTAGGCGACGAGGCGATCGGCCTCCTGCAGGTTGACCGAAACGAGCTGGCTCACGCCCTGCTCGGCCATGGTGACGCCGTAGAGCCGGTCCATGCGCGCCATGGTGACGCGATGGTGGGTGATGATCAGGAAGCGCGTGTCGGTACGGCCGGCGATGTCGTTCACCAGGCTGCAGAAGCGCTCGACGTTGAGGTCGTCGAGCGGCGCGTCGACCTCGTCCAGCACGCAGATCGGCGCCGGGTTGGTCATGAACACCGCGAACAGCAGCGACAGCGCAGTCAGCGCCTGCTCGCCGCCCGACAGCAGCGACATCACCTGAAGCTTCTTGCCCGGCGGGCTGGCATGGATCTCGAGGCCCGCCTCGAGCGGGTCCTCCGATTCGGTGAGCCGCAGCTCCGCCTTGCCGCCGCCGAACAGCTTGGTGAAGAGCTGCTGGAAGTGGCCGCTGACCTGCTCGAAAGCGACGAGGAAGCGCTCGCGACCCTCGCGATTGAGGCTCGAGATGCCCTGGCGCAGCCGGCCGATGGCGGCGACCAGGTCGTCGCGCTCGGCCGTCATGCCGGTGATCTGCTGCTCGAGCTCGCTCGCCTCCTCCTCGGCGCGCAGGTTGACCGCGCCCATTGTCTCGCGCTCGTGCACCAGCCGCTCGAGCTTGGCCTCGGCCTTGTCGATCTCCGGCAACTCCTCGAGCGACTGCACCTC
>VBAF01000117.1:0-273 GCA_005884705.1 Alphaproteobacteria bacterium | reverse complement strand
CCTCGAGCGACTGCACCTCGGCAAGCGCCAGCACGCCGTCGGGCTCGCAGCGCAGCCGCTCGGCGATGCGCTCGACCACCGCCTCGCGGTCCTTGCTCGCCTGCTCGACCAGCCCCTCGCGCCGCACCCGGCTCTCGCGCGCGGAGGCGAGCTCGGCCTCGGCCTGCTTCAGCGCCTTGTCGGCCTCGGCGAGCCGGGTCTCGCCGACCGCGAGCCGGTCGGCCGCCGCCTGCCGCTTTGTCTCGGCCTTGGCGATCTCCTCGCCGAGCGCGA
>VBAF01000491.1 GCA_005884705.1 Alphaproteobacteria bacterium | reverse complement strand
ACGACTGGGAGATCGGCGTGAAGGCCGACGTCGATGCCGCCTTCGCCAAGGCCGCGCACGTCACCAAGCTCGACCTCGTCAACAACCGGCTGATCCCCAACGCGATGGAGCCGCGCGCCGCGGCGGCGCAGTACGACAAGGGCACCGGCAACTACACGCTGTGGTCGACCTCGCAGAACCCGCATGTGCTGCGGCTCATCCTGTCGGCCTTCGTGCTGGGCATTCCGGAGCACAAGCTGCGCGTGGTCGCGCCCGACGTGGGCGGCGGCTTCGGCTCGAAGATCTTCCTCTACCCGGAAGACGTCGCGCTGGTCTGGGCGAGCAAGCGTGTCGGCCGGCCGATCAAGTGGACCGCCGAGCGCAGCGAATCGTTCATGACCGACGCGCACGGCCGCGACCACGTCACCCATGCCGAGCTGGCTTTGGACAAGGACGGCAAGTTCCTCGCCATGAAGGTCGAGACGGTGGCCAACATGGGCGCCTATCTCTCGACCTTCTCGACCGCGGTGCCGACCTATCTCTACGCCACGCTGCTCGCGGGGCAGTACACGACGCCGCTGATCTACGCCAACGTGAAGGCAGCACTGACCCACACCGCGCCGGTCGATGCCTATCGCGGCGCCGGACGGCCCGAGGCGACCTTCGTGGTCGAGAGCCTGGTCAGCAAGGCGGCCAAGGAGATGAAGATCGATACGGCCGAGCTGCGCCGCAAGAACTTCATCCCGACCAGCGCCTTCCCGTACCAGACGCCGGTGGCGCTGCAGTACGATTCGGGCAACTACCCGCCGATCATCGATGAGGCGATCAAGATAGCCGACTACAAGGGCTTCGAATCGCGCCGCGCCGAGGCCAAGTCGCGCGGCAAGCTGCGCGGCATCGGCTTCTCGTCCTACATCGAGGCGTGCGGGCTCGGACCGTCGCGCGTGATCGGCCAGCTCGGCGGCGGTGTCGGCCAGTGGGAGAGCGCGCAGATCAAGTTCAACCCGACCGGCAACGTCCAGGTCATGACCGGCGCGCACAGCCACGGCCAGAGCCACGAGACGACGTTCGCCCAGCTGGTGTCGGACAAGCTCGGCGTGCCGTTCGACTCGGTCGAGATCGTGCACGGCGACACCGCGACGACGCCGTTCGGCATGGGCTCATACGGCTCGCGCTCGCTGGCGGTCGGCGGCTCGGCGATCATGATGGCGGCCGACAAGGTGATCGCCAAGGGCAAGAAGATCGCCGCTCATCTCATGGAGGCGTCGGTCGCCGACGTGGTCTTCGAGCAGGGCACCTTCAAGGTCGCCGGCACCGACAAGGCGGTGCCGCTCGGCCAGGCGGTGTTTGCCGCCTACGTGCCGCACAACTATCCGCTCGAGGAGCTCGAGCCCGGCATGGACGAGAACGCCTTCTACGATCCGTCCAACTTCGTCTATCCCGCCGGCACGCAGATCTGCGAGGTCGAGATCGATCCCGAGACCGGCCATGTCGAGATCGTGAACCACACCGCGGTCGACGATTTCGGCAACATCATCAATCCGATGATCGTCGACGGGCAGGTGCATGGCGGCATCGCCCAGGGCGTCGGCCAGGCGTTGATGGAGAACGCCGTCTACGACAAGGAGACGGGACAGCTCGTGAGCGGCTCGTTCATGGACTACACCATGCCGCGCGCCGACAACGTGCCGTCGTTCAAGACAGGCAACAAGGTAACGCCTTGCCCGCACAATCCGC
>VBAF01000490.1 GCA_005884705.1 Alphaproteobacteria bacterium | reverse complement strand
GTGGTGTGGCCGTCGCCGGAACCGTCTTTTGGTGGCGGCGTCCACTGCTCGGTCGGGCCGGCTATCGGCTTGCCGTCGCACGCCCGCGTGCGCAGGCCTTCGATGTAGCCGTCCGACAAGAGTTCGGCGAGCTTCTGCGGCGTGGGCACGCCGTTGGCGATGCGCACGCCGGCCGCCAGCCGGATGGCGCGCAGCACGGTGTCGACGTGATCGACGCCGTTGCGCTGCATCTTGCCGAGGTCGAAGCCTTCGAGGATGCGCAAGGTCACCAGGTACTGGAACGCCTCGCAGGGCGGCGGCGGCACATGGACCGTGCGGCCGCGATAGGTCACCGCCACCGGATCGACCCACTCGGCCTTGAAGTCGGCGAGGTCGTCCATGGTGAGGCAGCCGCCCAGCTCGGTCAGGCGTTCGATCACCTTCTTGCCCAGCGCGCCGCCGTACAGCAGGCCGGGGCCCTCGTTGCCCAGCGCCTCGAGCGTGTCGGCGAGGTTTGGCTGCTTCAACACGGCACCGAGCTCCGGCCGGCCGCCGGACAGGCCCTCGAGGTAGTTGCGCGACCATTCGGGATAGAGCGCCGACTGCCCGCGCAGCTCGCCGCTGACGCCGCGGATCTCCTCGACGTTGAACTCAATCAAGCCGAAGCCGTCGCGCGCGATACGGATCGCCGGCGCGAACAGCTCGGGCAGCTTCTTCTTGCCGTAGCGGCCGGCCATTTCGCACCAGCCGCCGAAGTTGCCCGGCGCGCCGACCGCGAGCGGCCCGCGCAGGATTTGCTCGCGGCGGCTGAGGCGATCGAGCGGAAAGCGGCGCGGGATGCGGGCCATGAAATTGAGCGAACGCACGCGGCGCTCGGCGGCGACGTAGCACGTCGCATAGCCCTGTCCGCCCAGACCCGACATGTAGGGCTCAACGACGTTGAGCGTGGCGGCCGTCGCTGCCGCCGCATCGAAGGCGTTGCCGCCGTTGGACAGCACGCGCGCCCCGGCCGCCGCGGCCAGCGGATGGGCCGCCGCAACCATGCCATGCCGCGATGCGATGGTTGGCCGCTTGCCGTGCTGAAGCATGTCCTCTCCCCCGGATACTGTGCTGCCTCGAAATAGGCACTAGACTGCGGCCATGCGCAAACTCGAATTCGGCTGGTTCCTGCCGACGGCGGGCGACACCACCGCCTACGGCGTGGCGAGCGCCCAAGTGGCGCCCACGCTCGAGCTGTTCGACAAGGTGACGGCGGCGGCCGAGGCGGCCGGATTCGAGTACATGCTGGTGCCGGTGCAGACCGCGTGCTGGGAAGCTTGGGTCTCTTAGGCGATGATGGTGGCGCGCTCCAAGTCGATCCGCATGCTGGTGGCGGCGCGGCCGAGCTACATCAATCCGGTCCTCTTGGCGAAGATGATCGCCGCCTTCGACCAGCTCTCGGGCGGCCGCATCTGCGTCAACCTGATCGCCGGCCAAAGCGAGCAGGAGAATGCCTCCGAAGGCATCAAGTGGGGCAAGGAAGAGCGTTACGAGATCATGGAGGAGGAGGTCTCGCTGCTGAAGCTGCTGTGGACCCAGCCGGCGGTGACCTACGAGGGCAAGTTCCATCAGCTCAAGGGCGCGCAGGTCCGGCCGCGGCCGTTCCAGAAACCGCATCCGCCGTTCTACCTCGGCGGCGGCAGCCGGCAGGCCTGGGAGATCTCGGCCAAGCATTCGGACGTTCATCTGTTCTGGGGCGACACCTACGACCGCATTCGCGCCAACATGGCGGTGATCCGGGAGATGGCAGCCAAGCACGGCCGCGAGGACAAGATCGGCTTCGGCATGCGCCTGCAGATCGTCTGCCGCGAGACCGAGCAGGAAGCCTGGGACTTCGCCCACGAGCTGGTCGGCCATGCGAGCGAAGCACAGAAGGCCTTCGTGAAGCAGCACTTCGCGACCTCCGAGGCCAACCGGCGCGTGCGCGAGCTCGCGGCCGAAGGCGAGGTGATCGAGCGCAACCTGTTCACCGGCATCACCAAGGTGCGGCCAGGCGCCGGCATCGCCGTGGTCGGGACGCCCGAGCAATGCGCCGAGACGCTGCAGGATTTCATCGATCTCGGCTGCCACTCGTTCTGCCTGTCGGGCTACCTGCACGACGAGGAGGCCGAGCGCTTCGGCAAATGGGTGATGCCGATCCTGCGCGAACGCAACCGCGAGCGGATGATGGCGGCATGATCATGAGGTAGAGTCTGAATATGCAGCTTCAGTCGAAGATCTACGAAGCCGATTCGATCGGCGCGGTCCAGGAGCTCTACCATTCCAACGGCTGGACCGACGGCCTGCCGGTCGTGCCGCCGACCGAGGACGCGGTGCGGGCCTGCCTCGACTGGGTGATGATGCCGCCGGATCAGCTTATCGGCATCGAACCGGTACGCGGGCTTGCCGTCACCGCCGAGAAGCTTGCCATCAACGCGGTGATGGCCGGCCGCGTGGACGGCGATGATGCAGGAGCCGTTCCTGCTCCATGGCGCCACCGCCAGCACCGGCGGCTGCGCTATCCTGGTCGTGCTGAACGGCCCGATCCGCCAGGAGATCGGCGCGTCCGGCACTTTCAATGCGCTGGGCAACAGCGACCGCGCGACGTCGGTGATCGGCCGCGCCATCCGGCTCTGCCTAATCAATCTGCTGGAGGCGCGGCCGGGCGCCATCGACCGCTCGACCCTGGGGCATCCCGGCAAATTCAGCTTCTGCATCGCCGAGGACGAGGAGGACACCACCTGGAAGTCGCTCTCCGAGCAGCGCGGCCTGCCCAAGGAGGCTTCGGCCGTGACCGTGATGGCGGCGGGCGCGCCGCGCCAGATCATGAACGAATGGACCATCC
>VBAF01000489.1 GCA_005884705.1 Alphaproteobacteria bacterium | reverse complement strand
ATTTGGCGGGATCGCGGCCGAACGCTTTCATGTGTTCATGCAGCATGGCGATCTTCGGCTCGGCGACTTCGGGCGTCATGATCGGCATGTAGCCGTCGCCGATGCGGGCGGCGCGCTTGACCACCGCGTCGGACGAGCCGCCGAACCAGATCGGGATTGGCCGCTGCACCGGCACGGGCAGCAGGTTGACGTCGACCAGCGTGTGGAAGCGGCCGCGGAAAGTCACCAGGTCCTCGGTCCACAGCTTGCGCATTACCTCGATCTGCTCGGCCTGGCGCGCGCCGCGCGTCTTCCATTCGGTGCCGAGCGCCTCGTACTCGACATGGTTCCAGCCGACGCCGACGCCCAGGCGCAGGCGCCCGCCGCTCAGGATGTCGACCTCGGCCGCCTGCTTGGCAACCACGCCGGTCTGGCGCTGCGGTAAAATCAGGACGCCGCTGCACAGCTCGACCTTCTTCGTCACCGCGGCGAGGAAGGCCATCGTCGTGAAAGTCTCGTGGAAGGGATCGTGCTCGCTGTAGGTCGGCTTCCAGTCGCCGCGCGGTGCTGCGCCAAAGACGTGATCGGCGACCTCGATGCCGTGATAGCCGAGCCCCTCGGCGGCCTGCGCCCAGTCGCGGATCTTCGCCGGGTCGGTGCCGATGTCGCGGGTCGGGAAGAGGGCATTCAGCAACATCGGGGACTCCTCGGTCAGAGTTGGCGCGCGGCTGCGCGCTTGTAGAGAGCGGCGGCGCGCTCGACCAGCGCCTTGCGGTCGATCTTGTTGGTGCCGGCCAGCGGCAGCTCGGGCACGAACCATACCGCGCGCGGATGGGCATAGGCCGGGCCGTTGTCCAGGGCGAAGCGGCGCAGCGCGTCCTCGCCCGGGTCGCTGCCCGGCCTGGGCACGACGAAGGCGACCGGCAGCTGGTACTTGATCTCGTCGGCGATCGGCACGACGCAGACCTGGGCCACGTCGGGATGGCGGCCGAGCAGCTTCTCGACCTCGCCGGGATAGACGTTCTCGCCGCCGCACTGGAACATGTCGTCGGCCCGGCCGACGAAGAAGTAGAAGCCGTTGGCGTCGCGCCGCATCACGTCGCCGGTGTCGTACCAGCCGTCGATCAGGCGCTTGGCTGTGTCGGCCTCGCGATTGTAGTAGCCGCTCATCAGCGCCGGCGTGCGGATCAGCAGCACGCCCTGGTGCGCCTCGCCGCCGACCAGCTTGAGCTCGATGCCCTGGCGCGGATAGCCGAGCGCGCCCATCGGCTTGGGCAGCCCGCCGGGATGCGGGCCGAAGGCGATAGGGCCCGATTCGGTGGTGCCCCAGCTGTTGGCGGTCTCGGCCTTGGGGAACAGCCGATGCATCTGCTCGAAGAACTCCGCGGTCGAGGGCGCCGAGCCGGTGACGGCGGTGGCGACGCAGGTGAGATCGGCCTGGGCCAGCGCCTCGGTCTCCCGCATCACCAGCGCGAGCATGGTCGGCACCGAGGTGATCATCGCCACGCGATAGCGGTCGATCGCGCGGATGTAGCCCTTCGCGGTGAAGTTGGTCATCAGCACGATGGTGCCGCCGTAGGTCATCACCAGCTTGGCGCTGAACAGCCCGTTCATGTGGAACAGCGGCGCGGCGATCAACACCGCCTTGCCCTCGATGCCGGGCCGCTGCTCGGGCGTGCAGGTGGTGGCCCAGAGGTAGCCGCCGTGGCTGAGCGGCACGCCCTTGGGCAGGCCGGTCGAGCCCGAGGTGTAGAGCACCATCGCGGTCTCTTCGGGCTTCATCTCGACCGGCGTGAACGGCCCCGGATCGAGCAGCGAGCCGATGTCGGCCATGGCCAGGGTCGGCACCAGCTCGCGCACCAGCGGTGCGCGCTCGCTATCGGCGACCGCGAACTTGACCGCGGAGTCCTTCATGATGTGCGCCACCGTCTCGCGCGGCAGCTTGTGGTTGACGCAGACCGAGACCAGGCCCGCCGCCATGGTCGCCATGTAGAGCAGGAGGTAGTCGGCGCTGTTGGCCGCGACGATCGCGACCGCCTCGCCGCGCTTGAGGCCGCGCTTCAGGAGGCCGCGCGCGAGGCCGGCGATGCGCTGGCGCGCCTGGCCCCAGCTGAGCCGCAGCTCCTCGTCCGCTTCGGGCGAGAGCTGGATGATGAAGTCGCGGCTGTCGGGCGCGCCGGGATCGAGGATGGCGGCAAGGTTGGCGAGGGTCATGACGCGCC
>VBAF01000488.1 GCA_005884705.1 Alphaproteobacteria bacterium | reverse complement strand
CGCTACGTCGATGTGACCAAGATGACCGGCCCCGGCCGCATCGCCGACAACGTGCTGCAGGCCGCCTGCGTGGTCGGCCCCGCGGTTAAGGACTGGCAGAAGCTCGACTTCCCGAATTTGAAGGGCCGCTCGCTGCTCGACGGCAAGGAACTGGCCAACGGCCCGGGCAGCGCCGTGATGGGTAGCGCGCTGATCTCGCTCGCCTGGCTCGCCAACACGCTCAACCAGCACGGCAGGATGCTGAAGGCGGGCGACCACGTGCTCGCCGGCTCGGTCCATCCGCCGGCGTTCCTGCCCGGCACCGGCGTGGCGCGGACGGAGTTCGAGGGGCTCGGCGGGACGGACATAACGATCAAGTAGGGGTTGCCCGGAAATCCCGGAAAGACATCAAAGCGGGCGTGGAGGGCGTGGGAGTTGGCGGGCTCCCAGCGTCACTCCACCGTGACGCTCTTCGCCAGATTGCGTGGCTGGTCGACGTCGGTGCCCTTGGCGACAGCGGTGTAGTAGGCGAGCATCTGCACCGGCACGGCGTAGAGGATCGGCGCCACTACGGGGTCGACCGTCGGCAGGGTGATCGTCGCCACCGCCTGGGAGCCCAGCCGCGCCACGCCGGCGGCATCGCTCACCAGCACCAGCTTGCCGCCGCGCGCCTTGACCTGCTCGAAGTTCGAGGCGGTCTTTTCGAAGATCGAATCGGACGGCGCCACCACCACGACCGGCACCAGCTCGTCGATCAGCGCGATCGGGCCGTGCTTCATCTCGCCCGCGGCATAGCCCTCGGCATGGATGTAGGAGATTTCCTTGAGCTTCAGCGCGCCCTCGAGCGCGATCGGGAACGAGGTGCCGCGGCCGAGATAGAGCACGTCGCGCGCCTCGGCGAGGATGTGCTCGGAAATGTGGCGATACTTTTCCTCCTTGTTCAGCGCCTCGTTGACCCGCGCCGGCAGCTCGATCAGCGCGTGCGCGAGCTTGGCCTCCTCGGCCTCGCTCAGCACGCCACGGGCGCGGCCGGCGGCGATCGCGGCGGTCAGCAGCACGGTGAGCTGGGTGGTGAAGGCCTTGGTCGAGGCGACGCCGATCTCGGGCCCGGCGAGCGTCGGCAGCACGGCGTGCGATTCCCGGGCGATCGCGCTCTCCGGCACGTTCACCACCGAGAGGATCGTCTGCCTGTTCGCCTTGGCGTAGCGGATCGCCGCCAGCGTATCGACCGTCTCGCCCGACTGCGAGACGGCCATGCAGACGCCGTTGTCGGGCAGCGGCGGCTCGCGGTAGCGGAGCTCGGAGGCGACCTCGGTCTCGACCGGCAGCCGGGCGAGCTGCTCGAACCAGTACTTGGCCACCATGCAGGCATAGAAGGCGGTGCCGCAGGCGGTCATGGTGAGGCGGCTGACCTTGGCCCAGTCGAGCGGCATCTCGGGCAGGCTGACCTTGCGCGTCGTCGGGTCGAGGTAGGTGTGCAGCGTGTCGCCGATCACCGCCGGCTGTTCGTGGATCTCCTTGAGCATGAAGTGGCGATGGTTGCCCTTGCCGATCATCGCGCCCGAGATGCCGCTCTGGCGGATCTCGCGTTTGACCTCGTTGCGGCCCTGATAGACCGTGCAGCCGTCCTGCGTGAGCACGACCCAGTCGTCGTCCTCGAGATAGCTCACCTGCTTGGTGAAGGGCGCCAGCGCCAAGGCGTCGGTGCCGATATACATCTCGCCGTCGCCGTAGCCGATCGCCAGCGAGCTGCCGCGGCGCGCGCCCATCAGGATGTCCTGGCGGCCGCTGAACAGCGCCACCAGCGCGAAGGCGCCGTGCAGCCGCTCCATCGCCTGGCTCATCGCGTCCTCGGGCGTCATCTGCCGCTCGAGCATCGCGGTCAGCAGCTGCGCCACCACCTCGGTGTCGGTGTCGCTCTCGAAGCGGCGGCCCTCGGCCACCAGCTCGTCCTTCAGCTCCTGGAAATTCTCGATGATGCCGTTGTGCACGATCGCCACCCGGTTGGTCGCAATCGGATGGGCGTTGCGCTCCGACGGCTTGCCGTGGGTCGCCCAGCGGGTGTGGCCGATGCCGATGGTGCCGGCGAGCGGTTCTCTGCCGAGGCGGGTCTCGAGGTTGACCAGCTTGCCCTCGGCGCGGCGGCGCTCGATCTGGCCGTTCACCAGGGTGGCGACGCCGGCCGAATCATAGCCGCGATATTCCAGGCGTTTCAGCGCATCGACGAGCAAAGGCGTGACCGGCGCCTTGCCGATGATTCCGATGATCGGCTGCCGCGCGTGCCTTCAGCTTCGCACGAAGCGGCCCGGCGCGCCCTTTCTTTGTCTCCTGGCGGGCGCGGCCGAACGCCAGGGCGCCGGCCGGCACGTCCTCGGTGATCACGCTGCCGGCCGTGACGTTGGCGCCGCGGCCGATGCGTACCGGCGCGACCAGCGCGGCGTTGGAGCCGACGAAGGCCTCGGCGCCGACCACGGTGCGATGCTTGCCGTAGCCGTCGTAGTTCACGAAGATCGCGCCGGCGCCGATGTTGCTCGCCGCGCCGATGTCGGAATCGCCGAGATAGGCGAGATGGCTGGCCTTGGCGCCGCGGCCCATCCTGGTGGCCTTGAGCTCGACGAAATTGCCGATGTGGACGTCCTCGGCCACCTCCGAGCCCGGCCGGATACGGGCGAACGGGCCGATCCGCGCGCCTCGGCCGATCCGTGCACCCTCGATGTCGCAGAAGGCGTTGATGCGCACGTTCGAGGCGACCGTGACGCCCGGGCCGAAT
>VBAF01000487.1 GCA_005884705.1 Alphaproteobacteria bacterium | reverse complement strand
TCGACGACGTGCCGGTCTGGCGTTTCAACCGCAACGATCCGACGCGTCATCCCAATCCGGCGCGCGGCCACGTCGAGACGATGGCCGCCATGGCCCGCTTCTACGGCAACCAGCTCGGCGAGGCCTGGGACCGCCTGACGCGCCTGTCGGATGCCGCCCCCGCCAACACCAGCCTGCGGCTCGCCGTCTACGGGGTGGCGAGCGCCCGCGGCTGGCCGCGCCGCGCGCGGGAGGAAGCCGAGATCGCCGCCGGCCTGGCGCCACTCGACCTCGGCAGCCGCATCGCCCTGGTCGAGGTCGCGATCGCCGGCTATCGCTTCACCGAGGCGCAGCGCCTGGTCGACGAGCTGCGCGCGCTCTACCCGGAGAACGAGGGCGTGCGCCGGCTGGCCCGCGACCTCGATGCCAAGCGCCGCTGGCTGCTCGACGTCAAGGTCCAGCCCAGCAACTCCGACGGCGGCGGGCCCAACGCCTCGGGACGGGCGATCGTGTCGGAGGCGCGGCTGTACTCGCCGCCGATCGCCGACAACTGGCGGATCTTTGCGCTCGGCGACTATTCCAATGCCCATCCGCCTGAGGGCTTCGTCCAGCGCGGGCGCGGCGGCGGCGGCGTCGAATGGCGCGTGCCGTCGTTCACCGCCACGGTCTATCCGACGACCTCGTGGGGCACGCTGATCAAGGGCGGCGTCGGCGCCACGCTCGATTGGTGGGTCACCGACCACATCGAGCTCGCGGCGTCGGCCGAGCTGTTCTCGGCCAACACGCCGTTGCGCGGGCTGCTGTTCGGCATCACGGCGGACGAGTATGCGGCCAAGGCGCAGTACCGCTGGCACGAATCGCGCAGCATCGCGGCGAGCTTCTCGTATCTGCCGTTCACCGACGGCAACCAGCGCCTTGCGGGCGGCGTCACCTTCAGCGAACGGCTGGTCAACATTCCGGGCTTCGACCTCACCGGCCGGCTCGAGGCCTACGCCTCGAGCAACACGCTGGGCGGCCTCACGCCCTACTACAATCCCACCCGCGACCTGTCGCTCACCGGCGGCATGCTGGTCGAGCACGTGCTGTGGCGGCGCTACGACACCAGCCTGGTCCATGCGCTCACGCTCGACGCCGGCCTCTATGCGGAGCACGGCTACGCCAGTGACTGGATCGGCACGCTCGCCTACGAGCATCGCTGGCGCTTCGATCCGCTGACCGAATTCCGCTACGGCATCTCGCTGATGCGGCGGGTCTATGATGGCTCGGTCGAGAATACGCTGGGCTTCACGATCGGGCTGCGGCAAAGGATATGATGGCGATGCGCCGGCTCTCCCTCCTGTTGTTGCTGCTGCTGGCCGGTATCTCGCCCGCCGAGGCCCAGCCGGCCGGGCAGCGCTTCGTGTCGATTTCGTTCCACGACGTCTCCGACAAGGATGAGGAGCTCGAGACCGAGAGCGTGACCACGCGGTCGCTGGCGCAGTTCTTCGACTGGCTGAAGGCCACGGGCTGGACGGCGATCTCGCTCGACGACCTCGAGGCCGCCCGGCGCGGCACACGGCCGCTGCCCGACAAGGCGATCCTCATCAGACGGCTACAAGCGCCTCTACACGCGCGTCTTCCCGTTGTTGAAGGTCTACCGCTACCCGGCCGTGGCGGCGCTGGGCGGCGGCTGGATGGAGGGTGAGGCCGGCGGCACGGTAGACTACGGCGGCGACAGGAGGGTGCCGCGCACCAACTTCATCTCGTGGGCCGAGGCGCGCGAGATGCAGGCGTCGGGCCTCGTCGAGTTCGGCTCGCACACCTATCTCATGCATCGTGGCATACAGGCCAACCCGCAGGGCAGCTCGACACCGGCGGCCGTCACGTGGGCTTACGATCCGGCAACCCGGCGCTACGAGGACGACCGGCAGTATGCCGCGCGGATCCGCGCCGATCTCACCCGCTCGCGCAACCAGCTCGCCGCCAACCTCGGCCGCGCGCCGCGGGCGATGGTGTGGCCCTACGGCCGCTACACGGAACCCGGCCTCGCGGTCGCCAAGCAGCTCGGCTTCAGCTTCTCGCTCACGCTCGAGGCCGAGGCGTCCTATACGTCGGACCTGTTCGCCATTCACCGCTACTTTCCGACCGGCAATCCCGCCCTGGGCGAAATCGCCGAGAACCTGCGCTTCGATGCCCCGCGGCCGCGGACCCGGCGCATCGTCTGCCTCCGGCTCGATGCCATGGCTGCGCTGGGTGCCAGTGCGCAGGAAGAGGCGCTCGGCCGCCTCGTCGAGGACGTGCGCACGCTCGGCGCCGATACCGTGATGATCCATGCCTACGCCGCGCTCGCGCCCGGCGCGCCGCTGGGCGCGGTGTTCTTTCCGACGGCGCTGCGGCCGCTCAAGGCCGACCTGCTGTCGCGCGCGAGCTGGCAGATGCGCACCCGCGCCGGGGTCGAGGTCTACACCCACATGCCTGTCGACCCGGCCGCGGCGGCGGTCGGCGCGGCGCGCGTCCCGGCGCTCTACGCCGATATGGCCAAGTACTCGGTCACCGACGGCATCTCCTTCGACCTGGAAGTGGAAACCCTTCCGGCCAAGCCCAGCGTCATCGTGCCCAGCCACCCCGGAGAAATCAGGGCGCGCCGTGCAGCCCTCGACATCTCGACCTTCACCGGCCACGACCGTCTTCTGCTCGAAGCTTATCGCGCCACGGCGCACATCGATCCGCGCCAGCGCCTGATGGCGACCCTCAACATACCGGGGATCCCGCCCGGGTGGGTCGATGTCGGCATTGTGCCTCCGAGCCGCGATGTTGCGGAGGCGGTGGACCGTGCCAGGCGCCTGCGCGCCGGAGGCTGGCTGCGCCCCGATGCGGCGGGCCGCGTCGCCTTCGCGCTGCCGGCCGACCCGCGGCTGCAGGTCGAGGTGATGCGCCAAACCCAGCGCCAAGGCGTATCGTCCTTCGCGCTTTGTCCCGACCAGCCGGCGCTGCCTCCGGCGCCGGCGCTGTCGGCTGCCTTCTCGTCTTCGATCTATCCCTACCGGCCGTGATCATGGCGACGGCGCACGCGATCCTCGAGTTCGTGCTGCTGGCAATTCCAGCGTTCTGCTTCGGCTATCCGTTCGTCATGTCGTGGTACTGGATCGTCGGGGCCGTGATCTTCTACTTCGTCCGTGAGTCCCATGCGCCGCCGCAGGACAAGCCGCCGTCCCTCGACCACTGGCCGCCGATCTCGATCATCGTGCCCTGCTACAACGAGAGCGACAACGCCGAGGAGACGCTGCGCGCCGCCGCTGCTTGCGACTATCCGGAGTTCGAGGTCATCGCGGTGAACGACGGCAGCCGCGACAACACCGCCGAGGTCCTCGACCGGCTGGTCGGCCTCATCCCGCGGCTGCGCGTGGTCCATCTTGCCAAGAACCAGGGCAAGGCGACGGCCATGAACACTGGGGCGCTGCTGGCGCGCCACGAGCTGCTGGTCTGCATCGACGGCGACGCCCTGCTCGACCCCCAGTGCCTGCGCTGGATCGCCGGCGTCTTCAGCCGCCCCAATGTCGGCGCGTTGGCGGGCAATCCGCGCATCCGCAACCGCACCTCGCTGCTCGGCCGCCTGCAGGTCGGCGAGTTCTGCTCGATCATCGGCCTGATTCGCCGCGCCCAGTCAGCCTACGGCCGGCTGTTCACCGTGTCGGGCGTGCTCTGCGCGTTCCGCAAGCGCGCCCTGGAGGACGCCGGCTGGTGGTCGGCACGCACCATCACCGACGACATCGACGTGACCTGGCGGATCCAGGTGGCGGGCTGGCGGGTGATCTTCGAACCCAACGCCATCGTCTGGATCCTGATGCCGGAGACCCTGCGCGGGCTGTGGAAGCAGCGCGTCCGCTGGGCCGAGGGCGGCGTCGAGATGATGGTCGACTTCTTCCGTCCGGTGATGAGCGGCCGGGCGCCGAGCCTGCTGCCGACTTATGGCAACTTCGTGCTCAGCTTGCTGTGGGCCTACACGATGGCGTTCACCCTGACCGTCGGACTGCTCTGGGCGGCGGGAGTCCCGCTGCCGCGGATCCTGCCGGGTTTCCAACTGGTGCCGGAATGGTGGGGCCTGACCCTCACCGTCACCTATCTCGCGCAGGCGCTGGTCAGCCATCTGATCG
>VBAF01000116.1 GCA_005884705.1 Alphaproteobacteria bacterium | reverse complement strand
CTGCGATTCGAGCTTCGACTTGTGGAACCCCGAATACGGCTGGTGGTTGGACAAGCGCAGGAACAATTTGCCGGAGAGCAAGAAGACATGACAGGCATTCTCGCCGGCCTGCGCATCGTCGAGGGCTCGGCCTTCATTGCCGCGCCGCTGGGCGGCATGACCTTGGCGCAGCTGGGCGCCGACGTGATCCGCTTCGACGACATCAAGGGCGGGCTCGACAGCGACCGCTGGCCGGTGACCAGGGACGGCCGGTCGATCTATTGGGCCGGCCTCAACAAGGGCAAGCGCTCGATCGCCGTCGACTTGCGCGCGCCGAAAGGCCGTGAGCTGCTGACCGCGCTGATCACCGCGCCGGGCGAGGGGGCGGGCATCTTCACCACCAACATGCCGGCGCGCGGCTGGCTTGCCTACGAGGAGCTTTCGAAGAAGCGCGCCGACCTGATCGCCCTCAACATCATCGGCGCGCGCGACGGCAGCGCCCATGTCGACTACACGGTGAACGCCATCACCGGCTTCCCGATGGTGACGGGGCCGGCCGGCCATGACGGGCCGGTCAATGCCGTGGCGCCGCCGTGGGATCTCGCCACCGCCTATGCCGGCGCGATGGCGATCCTCGCTGCCGAGCGGCACCGCCGGCTGACCGGGCAGGGCCAGCGTATCGTGCTGCCGCTGCAGGACATGGCCTTGGCCGCCACCTCGGCGCTGGGCTACATCGGCGAGGCGGTGGTCAACCAGGTCGACCGGCCGCGCTTCGGCAACCAGATCTTCGGCACCTTCGGCCGCGACTTCCGCACCAGCGACGGCCGCTCGGTGATGATCTGCATCTTCTCCGACCGCCATGTCGATGCGCTGGCGGCGGCGGGTGGCTTCACGGACGCTTTCGCCGCAATCGAGAAGAAGACCGGGCACGACCTCAAGACCGACGCCGGCCGCTGGAATGCCCGGGCCGAGCTGGTCGCGGTGATCGAGCCGTGGGTCGCGGCGCACACCGTCGAGGAGGTGAGTGCAGCGCTTAAGAAGGCGGGCGCGCTATGGGCGCCCTACAAGACGTTCCGCGAGCTCAGTCAGGATCGCGAGGCCGTGCTCGACAACCCGATGTTCACCGTGCTCGACCAGCCGGGCATCGGGCGGTATCCGGTCGCCGCCTCGCCGCTGCAGTTCGGCGCTGCGCCACGCGAGGCACCGAAGCCCGCGCCTGTGCTCGGCCAGCATACGGACGAAATCCTGTCGGGTATCCTCGGCCTGCCGGCGCACGAAATAGCCCGGCTGCATGACGAGAAGGTCGTGGGTGGCCCAAGACCGTAGAATCCTCATCGCCGGCGGCGGCATCGGGGGGCTGGCGACGGCGCTGGCGCTGGCCCAGAAGAACATCCCGTCGCTGGTGCTGGAGAAGGCCGCGCAACTGGGCGAGATCGGCGCCGGCATTCAGCTCGGCCCCAACGCCTTCCACTGCTTCGATCGGCTGGGCGTCGGCGAGACCGCGCGGCAGATGGCGGTCTATATCGACCAATTGCGATTGATGGATTCGATTACCGACGGCGAGATCTGCCACATCGATCTCGGCGAGGCGTTCCGCAAGCGCTACGGCAATCCCTATGCGGTGGTCCATCGTGGCGACCTGCACGGCGTGCTGCTCAAGGCCTGCCGCGATCATCCGCTGATCGAGCTCGAAGTGTCGAGCGAGGTGACGGGCTACGAGCAGGACGGCAGGAGCGTCACCGCGCGCCTCGCCAATGGCAAGGCCGTTGCCGGCGCGGCGCTGGTCGGCGCCGACGGGCTGTGGTCGAGCGTGCGCCGCCAGGTGGTGGGCGACGGCGCGCCGCGGGTCTCGGGCCATACCACCTACCGCTCGGTGATCCCGACCGAGCAGATGCCGCAGGACCTGCGCTGGAACGCCGCCACGCTGTGGGCCGGGCCGAAGTGCCACATCGTCCACTACCCATTGTCGGGCTGGAAGGTGTTCAACCTGGTCGTCACCTATCACAACGACGCGCCCGAGCCGGTCGCCGGCAAGCCGGTCTCGGTCGAGGAGGTGCGGCAGGGCTTCACCCACATCTGCGCCCGCGCCCAGAGCATCATCGCCCACGGCCGCGACTGGCGGCTCTGGGTGCTGTGCGACCGCGACCCGGTCGAGCGCTGGGTCGACGGTCGCGTCGCGCTGCTCGGCGATGCCGCGCACCCGATGCTGCAATACATGGCGCAAGGTGCCTGCATGGCGATGGAGGATGCGGTTTGCCTCGCCGATTCGGTGGCCAGGACCGACACGCTCGAGTCGGGCCTCGAGACCTACCGGGCGCGCCGGGTGCTGCGCACCACGCGGCTGCAGCTTACCTCGCGGGCGATGGGCGACCATGTCTGTCACCCGGCAGGGCCGCATGCGGCGTTGCGCAACGCGATCATGGCCGCCAAGAGCCAGCAGGACTGGTTCGCCGCCCTCGACTGGCTTTACGGCGGCAGCGGGCTCGACTGAGCGGGTTTCGCGTCGAACACCGCCTTGGCGGTCATCAGGGCGTTGGTTGCGGCGGGAAATCCGCCATAGGCGATCATCTGGGTGATCACCTCGACGATCTCCTCGCGGGTGGCGCCGCAACGCAGCGCCGCCTCGACATGCAGCTTGAGCTGCGGCAAGGCGAAGCCCTGCACGGTCAGCGCCGCCACGGTGCAGAGCTCGCGCGTCTTGGCATCGAGCACGTCGCGGCTGTAGAGCTCGCCGAACGGGAAGGTCACGTTCACCCAGGCGAATTCCGGCGCCAGCGCCTTGATCTTCCGGATGTAGGCATCGGCCGTTGGACCGAGATGCTTGCGCAGCTCGTCCATGCCGCGCTGGTAGGCGGCCGAGTGCTCGTCGTGGTCGGTGTCTGATGCTGCCATCCATCGTCTCCTTGTGACGGGGCGGCCATCTAGCCATGGTTCGGCGCGCGCCGAAATCACGGCCGGCCCTGTGGGCCTATGTGTCGGCAAAGGAGTCCCGTCCATGATCGCCGTGATCTTCGAAGTTTGGCCCGCCGGTGGCCGCAAGCAGACCTATCTCGACATCGCCGCCAGCCTCAAACCCGAGCTAGAGCGGATTGACGGCTTCATCAGCATCGAGCGCTTCCAGAGCCTGGTCGACGGCAGCAAGCTCCTGTCGCTCTCCTTCTGGCGCGACGAGGCGGCGGTGCAGGCTTGGCGCAACGTCGAGCATCACCGCCAAGCGCAGAAGGCTGGCCGCGGGGGCGTGTTGCGCGACTATCGCCTGCGCGTCGCCTCCGTGCTGCGCGACTACGGCATGACCGAGCGCGCCGAAGCGCCGGCCGATTCGCGGGCCGAGAACGGCTAGAAAGAGCAACTTGCGGTCGGTGGTGGCGGGAACGCAGCTGTAGTATTGCGTCCGCATGCCGACGTGGGACGCCCGCAACTTTCTGGTACGCGCCACGCTTCTGCGTGAGAAGGTGACATCGTTCACGGACTATCCGTTCAGCATTCCGGCGATCGGCGGCTTGGACACGATCGAGTTCGATCGTCCTGTGACATTCTTCGTGGGTGAGAATGGTGCCGGCAAGTCGACGCTTCTGGAGGCCATCGCTATCGGCATGGGTCTCAATCCGGAGGGCGGCAGCCGCAATTTCAGGTTTGCGACCCGGGAGTCGCACTCCGGCCTCAGCAAAGTCCTTCGCCTCAGCCGCAGTGTGCGCCGCGTTCGCGACAGCTATTTCCTGCGCGCGGAAAGCTACTTCAACCTCGCGACGGAAATAGAGGCGCTTGACCGGGAGCCAGGTGGACCGCCCATCATCGATGCCTACGGCGGGAAATCCCTGCATGAGCAATCTCACGGCGAATCGTTCTTCTCGCTGTTCATGCACCGCTTGCGTGGCAACGGCCTCTATTTCTTCGATGAGCCCGAGGCGGCCCTGTCGCCGACCCGGCAATTGTCCTTCCTGTCCCGCCTGCACGATCTGGTGAAGGAAGGCTCGCAGTTCCTGATCGCCACCCATTCGCCGATCCTGCTGGCCTATCCGGACGCCGCGATCCATGTGCTCGACGACGGGCCGCCGCGCCGCATCGAGTACCGCGACACCGAGCACTATGGCGTGACGCGCACGTTCCTCAACGACACGGAACGCATGCTCGACATTCTGCTCGATCGCGAGCCGGACCGTCAGGCGCCGTGAGCCTCGGGATCGCGGCCCGAAGCCTTCAACACGAAATGGTCGAGCGACACCGGCCCGGGCCCCGCGATCGCGAGCCAGGCGAACATCAGGAAGTAGGAGACCTCCTCGAAGCCGAGGACGGTCTCCAGCGAATCGATGTCGCCCGCCTTGGCGGAGACGATCGCCACCACCATCACGACCATCAGCGGCACGGCGGCCAAGCGGGTCAACAGACCGACCAGCAGCAGCAAGGCGCCGACGAATTCCACGCCCGACACGAACGGCGTCAGGATCTCCGGGGCAGGAATTCCGAGAGACGCGAAGTTCTTGGTGATGGCCGGCAGGTTGTGCAGTTTGGTCCAGCCGGTGCCCATGAACACCACGCCGACGGCGATACGCACCGCGAGCGGCGCGAGCCAGGTGAAGCCGCTCGCGACGGCGCGCGACCAGTCGTAGAAGACGGTGACGAAGGCGATCATGGCGGCTCCCCCGATGGCCAGATGCGCAGAGTGTCGGCCCGGCGGGTTGTGCGGAGCAATCATAATTCCGACAGTGCCTGTGTCGTCAGCTCGCCATCCAGCCGCCGTCGACCATCAGGTTCTCGCCGGTGATGAAGCTTGCCTCGTCGGAGGCGAGGAACAGCGCGGCGTTGGCGACATCGTCCGGCCGGCCGAGTCGTGGCAGCGGCGTGCGGGCATGGCTGTAGTCGAGTCAGCGTTGCTCGACCGCGCGGCCGCCCTTGCCGGTGAGGATTTTGCCGGGTGCCACGGCATTGCAGATGATGCTGCGCCGGCCGTAGTCGGCCGCGATCTGGCGCGTCAGGTAGACCACCGCCGATTTCGACACGCCGGAGGAGCAATCTTCGGGTGCCGCGATCATGCCGTGCTGGGAGGAGATGTTGACGATGCGCCCGCGCGCCTCGGTGCGGATTTCCTGGGTCAGCATGCGGCGCACGGCGGCGCGGCACATCAGGAACACGCCGGTGACGTTCACCGCCATGACGTGGTTCCAGTCCTCGAGGCTGGTCTCGGTGAGCGGCTTGCCGGCACGCACGACGGCATCGTTGACCACGATGTCGAGCCGGCCGGTCGGCGCGGCGGCCCGGCGCACGGCCTCCTCGACGTCGGCTTCCTTGGAAACGTCGCCCTGGAAGAACGGCACATTCAGGATCTTGTGGGTCGGCTCACCGCCCTCGACCACCTGCTCGGTGATGTCCATCAGCAGGAGCTCGGCGCCCTCGTCGTGGAACTTGCGGGCGATGGCGCGGCCGATGCCCGAGGAGGCGCCGGTGATCAGCGCTGTCTTGCCGGCGAGACGTTTCATTTCTGCCTCATGATCATGTCGCGCTCGAGCCGCGCCACCCAGCGGGCGAAGGGCCAAAGCAGCACGAAGAAGATCACCGCCGACGCGGTGAGCGGCGTGGGATTGTAGGTCTGCTCCTGGGCGACACGCGCCGAGCGCAAGAGCTCGGGCAGCGCGACGAGAGCAGCGATCGAGGTGGTCTTGACCAACTCCAGAGAATTGGAGGCAAGCGGCGCCAGCACCCGGGCGATCGCCTGCGGCAGGATCACGAGGAAGATGACCTGCAGGGGATGGAGGCCCAGCGCCCGGGCGGCCTCGCGCTGGCCGGGCGGGATCGATTCGATGCCGGCGCGGAAGATTTCGCCGTAGTAGCCGGAATTGTTGAGGGTCAGCGCCAGCACGCAGGCGGCGAAGGAGGGCAGCGTGATGCCGAGGAACGGCAGGCCGTAGAAGATCAGGATCAGCAGCACCAGCACGGGGAAGGAACGGAACAGGTCGATCCAGATCAGTAGTGCGATATTCAGCGCCTTGTGGTGGAAACTGTAGAGGATGGCGATCAGCAGGCCGACCGCGACGGCGACCGGCAAGGTGACGACCGAGAGCAGGACGGTGAGCTGCAGGCCCTGCCACAGCAGTGGCCAGATGCGGACTAGCGAATCCCAGTCGGCGAAATTGTCGAGGAAGAGCTGCAGGGCTTCCATGCCGGTGCCGGCCCTCAATGCCTTCGCGGGCCGAGACCTTCGAGCCACCGGCTGGCGACGACCAGGGGCACGAAGAACAGCAGATAGAGCGCCGCCGCCAGGGTGAGCGGCGAGGGGTTGGCCGCGATCGCCATGGCGCTCTGGGCGCGGCCCAGCAGCTCGGGCAAGGCGACGGCGGTGCCGAGCGCGGTGCCCTTGGTGATGGCGATGGCCCGGTTGGTGAGCAGCGGTACGGCGATGCGGATCGCCTGCGGCAGGATCACCAGGAACAGCACGCGCAGGAAACCCAGCCCCAGCGAGCGCGCGGCGTCCCACTGGCCCTGCGGCACCGCCTGGATGGCCGACCAGAAGATCTCGGTGGCGAAGGCCGCCAGCACCGCGCCCAGCGCGGCCACGGTGGCGGCGAAGGGCGAAAGCTGGATGCCGGCATAGGGCAGGCCGAAATAGAGGAATACGATGACGACGAGCTGCGGCAAGGTGCGGAAGATGTCGACGAACACCGTGATCGCGACGTCGGCCGGCTTCCAGCGCATCGCCCGCACGATCGCCAGCACGAGGCCGGTCAGCACGCCGACGGCGATGGTGAGCAGCGCCACTTCGACGGTGAGCCAGAAGCCACCCAGGATCGAGGGCCAGTACTGCGCAAGGATCGCGGTGTTGAAGAAGTTGTCGAGGAGCGGAGTCATGGCCCCTCCGTCATCCCGAGCGGAGCGCAGCGTAGTCGAGGGACCTCGTCTTCATCCAAGAACAAGAATAGGTCCCTCCACTTCGCGCCTTCGGCGCTTCGCTCGGGACGACGGGGTTATTTACAAGCCATCTCGTGCGGCGTCGGGTCGTAGCCCTTGAAGCCCGGCGGCCCCCAGCCTGGGAAGACCGTGCTGATCGACGAGCCCGGGTCGACCTTCGAGCCGTACCACTTCTCGTAGAGCTTCACGAGCGTGCCGTCCTTCTTCATGCATTCGATCGCCGCCTCGATCGTGTTGCGGTAGGCCGTGCTCTCGAGCCGGAAGGCGTAGCCGAAGTTGCGGCCGTTGAAGTCCTTGAAGCCGACCTTGATCGCCTTGTTCTGGCTGGCGGCATAGACGGCGGTCGGGATCTCGTTCAGCGCGGTGAAGGCGCGGCGCGTGATCACCGCCTGCACCGAATCGGGGAAGCTGTCGTAGCGCTGCACCTCGAAGCCGTATTTCTCGGCGTTCTGCGTCGCCCAGGTGTCGGAGATGGTGCCGCGGTTGACCGCGAGCTGCTTGCCCTTGAGATCCTCGAAGCCGTTCATGCTGTCGGCGGCGCGGATGATGAAGCCGTTGCCGGTGGCGAAGAACGGCTCGGTGTAGAGCATGCGCTCGGCGCGCTCGGCGGTGATGTTCAGCGGATTGACCGTGAACTCGATGCGCTTGGAGAACAGCGCGGCAAACAGGCCGGAGAAGTTGATGTCGACGATCTCCACACCCGGCCGGCCGACGCGCTTGGCGATCTCCTTGATCATGTCGACGCCGAAGCCCTCGGGCCC
>VBAF01000115.1:13865-14997 GCA_005884705.1 Alphaproteobacteria bacterium | reverse complement strand
GCCTGCCGATGCTGATCGTCTGGGGCGCTGCCTACGGCGTCGCCGTGGAGCACGAGCTGCACGGGCCGGCCTGGTTGCGCGGCGTGACGTTCGCGGTGGTGCCGCTGACCATCGCCGTGGCGGCGCTCTTCCCGCTCACGTCCTGGGCCCTGCTCGGCGCGGCCGGCCACGACTGGTGGGTGCCGGTCCTGACCGAAGTTCTCCGCCACCTCACCTACGGCCTGACCCTCGGCGTGGTGTACGGCCTGGTGCTCCGCCAGCGCGGGGATCCGACCGGGCGCATCCCGGTCCAGGCCCGGGCCGGGGCCTAACGGGCATACTCGCCCAGGGAGATAAGCCAGATGCCAACCTACGACTACCGCTGCGAAACCTGCGGCCGGGTCTTCGAGGCGCGCCGGAGCTTCAGCGAGGACGCCTCGTCGGCGGCCTGCCCCGACGACGGCGCGGCCGCCGTGCGCCTCTTCTCGCCCCCGCTGGACGCGCTGGTCTACGGCAAAGAGTACACTCGCCGTCCCCCGACCCCGCCGCCCGGCCCAGCAGGCAGCGGCGGCGATCATGGCCACTCGCACGGGCCGGGCGGCCACGGGCACACCCACGGACCGGGCGGCCACACCCACTGAGCCCGGCCGATCCCCGGCTCAAGCGTCCGGGAAGCGCCAGCGCGTCACCGTCTTCGGGAACGAGGTCCAGCCGAACGCCACGCGCGGCCGGAGCGACCAGAGGCCGCCGTTGTCCCACTGGTCGGGCGTCGGCTTGTAGTCGTCGGACGCGCCGTACTTCGCGATGAACGCCTCGACCAGCCGATGGGCGAGGGCCGGGTCGGGCTTGCCGGTCTCGTGGGCCTCGCCCTCCAGGATCACGACCTGGTCGCCGCTCTCCAGGTGCACCACGATTGCCGCGTTCTGGGCCAGGTTCCGTCCGCGCCGCGTCTCCTGGCTGCCGTCGAAGTAGAGCGCCCCGTCGACCCAGACGGCCCAGGCCGGCATCGCGTGCGGCCGGCCGTCCGGCCTGGTCGTGCTGAACCAGTAGTTGCGGGCCCGCTCCAGCCGCTCCACGGCCCAGCCCCACTCGACCAGCCCCTCGTCGGTCTCGGGGACGCCGTAGCCGTCCGGCATCAGGGGCCGGCTGCGCT
>VBAF01000115.1:10775-13828 GCA_005884705.1 Alphaproteobacteria bacterium | reverse complement strand
CACGAATCGTCCTCCTGGGTTCGAGTCGCGCCCGCGATGGGCGTCATGGGACCAGGATACGACCGATTCATGACAGGGCGTGTCAGTTACGCTCCTTGCAGCGCGGCTTTCGGGAAGGCGCTCGCCGGCCAGCCGAGGCCGTAGTGCTCGCGCAGGGTGGTGCCGGCGTACTCGGTGCGGTACAGCCCGCGCCGCTGCAAGATCGGGACGACCTCGGCGCTGAAGACGTCCAGCATCGCCGGCAGGAGCGGCGGCATGATATTGAACCCGTCCGCCGCGCCGTCGGTGAACCAGTCCTCGATCAGGTCGGCGACCTGCTCCGGCGTCCCCGAGTAGATGAAGTGGCCGCGCGCCCCGGCCAGCGTCGCCAGCAGTTCTCGGAGTGTCGGTTGTTCGCGGCGCACCAACCCCAGGATGACCTCGGTACGGCTGCGTGCCGCCTGCACCGACTCGGGGTCGGGGAAGTCGTCGGGCGTCAGCGGGCGGTCGAGCGGCAGGCGCGAGAAGTCGTAGCCGCCGAACCGCCCAGACAGGCGCTTCCGCCCGACCTCCGGATCGCACAGGCCGTTCGTCTCGCGGGTCAGGCGCCGCGCCTCGGCCTCGGTGGAGGCGATCATCGGGCTCAGGCCGGGCAGGATGAGCACCTGCTCGGGCTCGCGGCCCTCCTCGGCCACGAGCCGCTTGAGGTCGGCGTAGAACGCCTGGGCCGTGGTCTTCTCCAGGTGGGCGGTGAACACGGCCTCGGCGTGGCGCGCGGCGAAGCGCCGGCCGACGTCGGACGAGCCGGCCTGGACGAGCACCGGACGACCCTGGGGCGGGCGCGGCAGGTTCAGCGGCCCGGCCACCCGGTAGTGCTCAGCCGCGTGGTCGATCGGCCGGATCCGGTCGGCCCGGGCGTAACGTCCGCCGCCCCGATCGTCGACCACGGCGTCCTCGGCCCAGCTATCCCAGAGCGCCTTGACCACGGCCATGAACTCTTCGCCCTGGGCGTAGCGGTCGGCGTGGCTGACCTGGCCGCTGCCGCCGTAGTTGCGGGCCGCCGACGCCAGCCACGACGTGACGATATTCCAACCGACCCGCCCGTTGCTGATGTGGTCCAACGACCCAAACTGGCGCGCCAGGTTGAACGGCTCGGTGTAGGTCGTCGAGGCGGTGGCGATCAGCCCGACCCGGGTGGTCGAGGTCGCCAACGCCGCCAGCACCGTGATCGGCTCGAGCCAGCTGCGGCCCGACCGCGCTACGTCGCCGTCGAGCGCGAGCTGGTCGGCGAGGAAGATCGAATCGAACAGCCCGGCCTCGGCGCGCCGCGCCACGTCCTGGTAGTAGCGGATGTCGGTCAGCGGCAGCGTCGACGCCGCCGGATGGCGCCACGACGCCTCGTGATGGCCGCGGCTCTGGATGAACAGGTTGAGATGCATCCGCCGCGTCATGCTGGCGTCACCTTGCGGCGCTCCACCAGCGCGGCGCCGAACGCCTCGAACAGAGCGCTGCGGGTCGTATTCGGCGTGCCACTGGACGCCGAGCGCGAAGCAGGGCGCATCGGCGATGCGGATCGCCTCGATCGTGCCGTCCTCGGCCACGCCTTCCACGACGACGCGCGGCCCGGGTTCGAGGATGGCCTGGCCATGCAGCGAGTTCACGCGAATCGCCGGGCAGCCGAGCACGCGCGCGAAGAAACCGTCCTCGGCCAGCTTGACCTCGTGGCGGTCGGCGAACACGACGTTCGGATCGGGATGGATCTCGCCGTTCTCCAGGCGCGGCATGCGGTGGTTCATGCGGCCGGGCAGCTCGCGGATCTCCGGATGCAGCGAGCCGCCGAAGGCGACATTCATCTCCTGCAAGCCGCGACAGATGCCGAACAACGGCACGCCGCGCTCGACGGCCGCCCGGATCAGCGTGAGCGCCATCGCATCGCGATCGTGGTCGTAGGGCTCGTGCTTGGGGTCGGGCTCGACGCCGAAATGGCTTGGATGGACGTTGGCCCGCGCGCCGGTCAGCAGGATGCCGTCGACCGCGCCCAGCAGGGCGTCGACGTCGGTGATGTCCGGCGTGCCGGCAAACATCAGGGGCAGCGCCCCCGCGACCTCGGCGACGGCGCGCATGTTCTTCTGGCCGACGAGCTGGACGTTGTGGCGCTCGTTGACGACGTGGGCGTTGCCGATCACGCCCACCACTGGCTTGGTCATGGAGGGACGTTACCGTATCCCACCGCTTGCGCCAGCGCGGAGCGAAAACAGCCTATGGACAGCGAAACCGGCTGGGATGACACCCGCTCTGTAAAATCATGCTGCGCTCACTCCCGGGAGATTTCTGGCGCCTTTGGTTCGTCGGCACGGTCATTTCGACCGTGCGGTGGCTGGAGACGGTGGCGGTCGGCATCGTCGTCTACCAGCAGACCGGCTCGCCCTTCGTGGTCGCCATGATCACGATGCTGCGATTGCTGCCGATGGGCCTGTTCGGCGCCGTCTTGGGCGCATTCGCCGAACGGTTCGACCGCCGCCTGACGCTGGCCGGCCTGCTCGGCCTGCTGGCCGTGACCTCGGCCGCGCTAGCGGCCGTCGCCTGGACCGGCCCGCTCGACATCTGGCTGCTGGCGCTGGGCGCATTCGTCAGCGGCTGCGGCTGGGCGACCGACAACCCACTGCGGCGGATGATCATGGGTGAGGCTGTCGGCCGCGACCGCATGGCCACCGCCATGGCGCTGGATGTCGGCGCCGGCAACGCCAGCCGCATGGTCGGCCCGACCGTCGGCGGCCTGCTGCTGGCCGGCATCGGTATCGAGGGCGCGTTCCTGCTGAGCGCGCTGCTCTACGTCGCCGCCATCGCCGCCACGCTCGCCGTGCGCAGCCGGCTGCCTCCGACACCCGGCGCCGGCGCCGTGTTCGGCCGGACCTGGGAAGCCATCGCCATCGTCTGGCATGACCAACGCCTGGCCGCGACCATGCTGGTCACCGTCATCTACAACGTCTTCGCCTGGCCGTTCACCAGCATGATCCCGGTGCTTGCCCGCGACCGGCTGCTGCTCGGCCCCGAAGGCGTCGGCATCCTGACCA
>VBAF01000115.1:1684-10750 GCA_005884705.1 Alphaproteobacteria bacterium | reverse complement strand
GGCGTCGCGGTCTATCTTCTGGGCGTGATCGCCTTCGCACTCTCGCCCAGCCCGGTGCTGGCCGGCAGCGCCCTGCTGCTGACGGGTCTCAGTGGTGCGGCCTTCTCCACCCTGCAGGCGACGATCGTCTACCTCGCCGCGCCGACCGAGATGCGCTCGCGCGTTCTCGGTGTCCTCTCGGTCTGTATCGGTACCGGCCCAATTGGCTTCCTGTGGCTAGGCTGGCTGGCCGACCGCCTGGGCGCCGCCGAGGCGATGGTGATCACGGCCGTTCTCGGCCTGCTGGCGCTGGCCGCCACGCAGCCGTTGTGGCGGCGGATCTGAGGCTGCTCAAATATAGCCGCCGCGGAAGCTGATCATCGGATCCCGGGTCGAGGCGCTATAGGCGATCACCCGCCCCAGCGCGATCACTGCGCCGTGACGCTCGATCATCTCGTCCAGCCGGCAATCGATGACGCCGACGGCGTCGACCAGCGTCGGTGCGCCGCTCTTCAATGCGCTCCAGGCGCCCGGCAGGAAGCGGTCCGCGCCCTTGAGCGAGCCGCCACCGCCGAACTCCTTGACCAGGGCGTCGCTGCCCTTGGCGACGTAGTTGATGGCGAAGTGATTGCCCTGCCGGACCGCGGCGAGGGCCGAGGTGGTGAGGCCGATCGACACCATCATCATCGGCGGACTGGCCGACAGATGCGTAGCCGACAGCGCGAGGAAGCCGGCCGGCCCGTCGGTTCCCCTGGCGGTCACGATCGCCACGCCGATCGCGCGACAACCCAGCGCCTGCCAGAAGGTCTTGGCGTCGATCTCGGTTTCCATGGCCGATCAGACGGTCATGTGCCGTTCGATGAACGTCACCATCTTATCGAACATGTCGCCGGTGTTGGACAGGTCCGGCGCATGGCCGACCCCGCGGTCCATGTCGATATACTCGAGCGCGATCGAGCCGCCGGCCTTGCGGTAGTTGGCGCAGAAACGCTGCGGCTCGTTGCCGTCGAAGCTCGAGTCCGCGTCCTTGTAGTCGTGCAGCGGATCGTTGCGGCCCTGGAACCAGACCGCCGGCGGCGTGAGCAGATTCTCGCCGCGCTCCAGGGCGAGCATGGGATTGCCCTCGGCCATGTTCGCCTCCGAGACCCAGTAGGAGTCCTGGCGCGCCATGATCGATTTCGGCCAGGCCGGCGGATTGGCACCGGCCAGGGCGCGCTTGGCGTGGCGATAGCGGCTGAGCGGATTGATCACCGGCCACGCCATGTTAACGCAGCGCACGCTGGCGTCGTGTGCAGGCGAGCCGGCCGGCAGCGCGATCGCGGCATAGCGCGGATCGTGCGGCCGCATGGCGACCAGCATGGCGAGATGCCCGCCGCTCGACTGGCCGGTGATGCCGACGAGATCGGGCCGGGTCTTCAGGTCGCGGGCATGGAGCTTGGTCCAGCGCACCGCATAGTTGATGTCCTGCACCGATGCCGGATAGGGATCCTCGTTGCCGGAGCGGAAATCGAGCGCGATCGACACGATGCCGTGCGATGCCATGTGCTGGTGTCGCAGCTTCTCGGTCATGCGATCGCTCTGGCACCAGGCGCCGCCGTGGCACTCGACCATGGCGGGGTACGGCCCCGCCCCACGCGGCTTGTAGACGCGCGCCAGCAACGGCTTGTCGCCGTGGCGCAGGTACTCGACTTCGTCGACGTCGAATTCGGTGGTCTTGGCCTCGAGGACTGCAGTCGTCATGGCGCGTTTCCCTGTACGTTTGACGGTCGCATGCTAGCCTGCGCCGCTTCGCTGGAGGAAACAACGATGACCGTCGCCCAGCTCGACAGCCTGATCAATTTGCTGCGCTCGCGCCCTGCCCCGGCAGTGCAGGACGTCGGCCAATCGCGGGCCCGCTTCGAGAAGATGGCCGAGCTGCTCGGCCGGCCCGCCGACGCCCGGTGCGAGACCGTCAAAGCGGGCAGCGTGCCCGCCGAATGGGTCGACGCGCCGGGTTGCAATCCCAGCCGCGCGGTGCTGTTTCTTCATGGCGGCGGCTATGTCATCGGCTCGGTCAACACCCATCGCCGGCTCGCCTACAACATCTCCGCGGCGTCGGGCGCGCGGGTACTGGTAATCGACTATCGTCTGGCGCCGGAGCATCCGTTTCCGGCGGCGGTCGACGACGCAGCCGAAGCCTGGCGCTGGCTGCTCGATCAGGGCTTCGCACCCGAACGCCTGGCAATCTCGGGCGATTCGGCCGGCGGCGGGCTGACGCTCGCAACGCTCGTCAACCTGCGCGATCGCAAGCTCGGCCTGCCCGCCTGCGCGGTGGCGATCTCACCCTGGGTCGATCTCGAGGGCCTCGGCAGCAGCATGACTGCGCGCGCGGCTGCCGATCCGATGGTGCAGAAGGAGGGGCTCACCTGGATGGCCGGGCTGTATCTCGACGGCGCCGACGCCAAGACTCCCCTCGTCGCCCCTTGCATGCCGAGCTCTCCGGCCTGCCGCCGATCCTGATCCAGGTCGGCACCGCCGAGACGCTGCTCGACGACGCCACGCGCATCGCCGAGAGGCTGCATCGCGCCGGCGTCAGCGTGCGCCTCGCCGTCTGGCCCAACATGCTGCATGTCTTCCCGCTGTTCGCGCCGATCCTGTCCGAGGGCAGCGACGGCTGCGCCGAGATCGGCGCCTTCATCCGGAACGGCTGCGCCTGAACAGCGGCTCAGGGAACGCGCACGCCCATCAGTTCCCAACTCGTGGGCTGCGAGGACAAAGGCTGTCCGCCGGCGCCCACCACCTCGAACTGCGCGGTGTATTTGACCGCATATTCCAGGGACGGGCAGTACCACCATCGGCGCTCCCATTTCCCCTGTCCGCTCGGTTCGGTCCAGAGCAGGACGAAGCAGGCGAGCCGGCCGACCGGCACCTCGATGGTCTCCTGCTTCTCGATCTGGACCGTGGTCTGCCGGCTCCGGTCGCCCGACCCGACACGGGCGAGATGCGCGGTCTTCCCGACCTGTAGCGGCAGCAGCGATGTCAGCACGTCGATGTTGGCCTGCACGATCGGCGATGCTGCGCTGAAGGCGCCGAGGAACAGGTCGACCTGCTGGCCGCCGCTGAGGTTGGCGAAGCGACAGAATGGTGGCGGTGCCCCGGGGAGCGCCTGGAGGCTGCTGGAATCGGTGAAGGTGTAGATCGTCCGCGGCGCCGGGCAGGAGCCCGGGACATTCTGTGCCGCGCCCTCCGTTGTCCAGGCGAGCATTGCGATGAGCATTGCGCCGATGCCGCCTTTCACCACGGAAGTCATCGCGCCACCGCCCAGCCCGCAGGACAGCCGGAGCCCGCGACGCGGATGCGCGACCCGTCGCTCGCCGTGCACTCGATTTGCTGAGGCGCGGGCGCCGCTACGGGGACCTGTGCGGGCGCCGGCGTGCCGGCTCTCGGTTGCGGGACGGGCTCGGGCGCGGTGGGCGCCGGGGCGGCCCTCGGCTGCTCAACCGGCGCAGGCGTTGCCGCGGGGACCAGCGCCAGGTTGACCTCGCCCTGGTACTTGTTGTCGGCGCCGCGACTCGAATCGACGGCCCAGGCGAGCCCGGCGGTGAGGATGTTGGCGAATGTCGCCATCGCCAGGCCGGATCTGTTGACGAAGCTCGCGGAGACGTACCCCGGCTTGTCGCACACGATGAACAGGTCGTCCTTGCTCTTGCGGATCGTCACCGCCCCGGGGGTCGACGGTATGTCGGCGATCAGGCCGCCGTTCTTCCAGAACGTGCAACGCGCGCCGGCCGGCGTGGTGTTCACCGAGATCTGTTGCGTGGTGCCTTCGAAGATCGACGCACAGCCGCTCAGCAGGATCGAGCAAGCCACTATGATTGCGCGCGAACGGGCCAATCGGTCGACTCCCCCAATGGTCCTTGCAACGAGGCGCGGGACCAAGATAACGGCGGGGGCAGAGAACAGAGCGTCGCGTTCTCCAGCCTCCAACCCCGCGCAACTATATTGCCGGTATCGATGGCAACAGCAAGTAGGGAACACGCATGCCGAGCCGATGCGGGCGCCAACCGGCTCACCTTCCGCCGTGCCGCGCCAGCCTGTAGGTTGCGATCCCATGCGCGCAGGCGAGATCGTTTTCACGGGAATGGAACGCGTGTTGTTCGGCCGCCCGGCCGCCGCTTCCGTGGCCGAAGCGGCTGAGCGGCTGGGCGCCCAGCGGGTGTTCATCCTGGCCGGGCGCACCCTCAACCGCGAGACCGAGGCGGTCCGCCAGATCGCCGCGGCGCTCGGGTCGCGCTACGCCGGCCTGCACGACGAGATGCCCGCGCACAGCCCGCGCGACGCGGTGATCGCCTGCGCCAACAAGGCCCGCGCCGCCGGCTGCGACCTGCTGGTCAGTATCGGCGGCGGCTCGACGACCGACGGCGGCAAGGCGGTCACCCTCTGTCTCGAGCACGACATTCGCGAGCCCGATGGGCTCGAGCCCTTCCGAACCGTGGTCGATGAGATCACAGGCAAGCGGAGCTTCCCGCAGTACCGCGCGCCCCGCGTGCGGCAGATTTGCGTGCCGACCACGCTGAGCGGCGGTGAATTCAATGCGCGGGCCGGAGTCACCGAGCCGCGGCTGCGGCTGAAGCAGGCCTACATCCATCCCGGCCTCATTCCGCTCGCGGTGATCTTCGATCCGGCCATCACGGTGCACACGCCGGAATGGCTGTGGCTCTCGACCGGCATCCGCGCGGTCGATCATGCGGTCGAGACCTACTGCTCGATCGACGGCAACGCCTACACCGACAGCACCGCGCTGCAGGCGCTGCGCCTGCTCGGCCGCGGGCTGCCGGCCGTGAAGCGCGATCCGGCCGACCTGGCGGCGCGGCTCGATTGCCAGATCGGTGCCTGGATCTCGATGACCGGCATCGTCAGCGGCACCCGCATGGGGGCAAGCCACGCCATCGGCCATGTGCTCGGCGGCAGTGCCGGTGTGCCGCACGGCTACACCTCCTGCGTCATGCTGCCGGCCGTGCTGGCGTTCAACGCGAAGGTCAATGCCGATCGTCAGGCGGAGATCAGCGCCGCGCTCGGCGCGGCCGGCCAGCCGGCCGCCCACGTGCTCGACCGCTTCATCGCCGGGCTTGGCCTGCCGCGGCGGTTGCGCGACGTCGGCGTCAAGCGCGACGACCTGCAACGCATCGCCACCAACTGCATGCTCGACGACTGGACCTTCAGCAATCCGCGGCCGATCCACGGGGCGCAGGAGATCGTGCCGATTCTCGAGGCGGTGTACTGAGCACGCTCTGCGGTGGCGGCGGTGACGGAAGTGGCTCTCTCGGCTTGTCGTCGGCGCCCGGAGCCATGCCGGCCTATTTGAACCCGATTTGTATGGCGACCTCGGCCGACAGGGGGATCATCGATTGCTTGAGCTTGTTGATCGCCGCAAACACCGCGTCGACCTTGTCCGGATTGTCGGGCACGTCCTTGTTGACATCGCGAAGGGCGCGCAACAGGTGCAGAGCGTCCATGCCGGCAGGGGCAATCCGCCTGTCGATGGCTTCACCCAATCCTGACGGCACCCTGAAGGGCGTGCTCTTTGGCGCCAGATGGTCCGCCAATTCAAGGCGCTGGAACCGATCGCCCAGCTTGCCGCGCACTTGATCGACAAGGCCGGCGATGTGTTCAAGCTCGCGGTCGAAAGCGCTAACGTCTTCGTACATTCTGTGCCTCTTGGCGATCAGCCGTCGTGTCCTGGCCTGGACGCCGTTGACGATAGGCCGGCTTGCATCGCGTCAAATGGGCAAGGACGGCCCGCCATCGCACCACTGAATCTGTGTCCTAGAGCATATTCCGTCCGGCTGGAATCAGCCGGACGGAATATGCCCTGTGTAACCAGTATCACCAGTGCGCGCGTTTCCGATCTAGCGATACTCAGCCTCCGAAGGCGCGATCATCGTGCCGCGGATAACGACCGCCTTCTGGCCGACGAACCACTCGGCCGGCAAGTTGCCCCAGGCAGGGTAATGGGGTGCCGAGCGGTGGGCTTCGAGCGCGGCGTCGTCCCGGTAGACCTCGTAGAAGTAGATCGTGTTCGGGTCGCTGTCGTCCTGGAAGACGTCGAAGCGCAGGCAGCCGGGCTCGTCCTTGCGCGAGCCGCGTCCATCTTCGAGAGCGCCCTTCAGAATCTGGTCACGGTACTCCGGCTTCATGCGGACCGTCACGAACAGCGCTCTCATGCCAAGTTCTCCTTCGGTTGTTCGCCTACAGACACCTTCAGGGCATCGTCCGCAATAAAATTGCGCGGCCTTCAGCGTCTCGCCTGGCCGGCGGCTCTGCGATCTTCGACATTGCCTTCAACCAACCAGCCTCCTCCAGCCGGCCCGCGGCCGCTAGCGCAGTCGGGGGCCGGGGTCGAGGCCGAGGAAGGCGCGGCCGCCGATCGGATACCACTCCGGAGCGAGCGTCGCCGCCTGGCCGACCACCTGCAGGTCGCGCCACACTTCGGCCAGACGGCTCGCGGTCTTGAACGAGGAGCTTCCGCCGTGCCGGAACATCAGGTCCATCGCCTGGCGTGCGCAGTCGCCCGCGTGCACCGCGGCGAGCCGGCAGCGGGCGCGCTGCTCGAGCGTGGTCTCGCGGCCGTCGGCGAGCGTGTTCCACAGCTCGGCGATCATCGCGTTGCGATAGATGCGTCCGGCATTGAGAATCGCATCGGCGCGCCCGACCGCGTCCTGCACCTGCGGATTGTCGCACAGCCTGCCGGTGCGGCCGCGCGGCGTCTTCTCGCCGGCAAGCTCGACGAGCGCGTTGATGCCGGCGCGCGCCAGCCCGGTGATCACCGCGCATTGATGCGGCCCGACCCAGGCCTGTGCCGGCAGGGCGTAAGTGACGCCCGGCCAATGCGCCCATTGGTTGTCGAGCGGTACGCCGGCATGGACCGTCGTGCGCCGCTCCGGCAGGAAGAAATCCTTCACCGTCCAATCGAAGCTCCCGGTGCCGCGCAGCCCGCTCACCTCCCAGCTGCCGGGAATGACCTCGACCTCGGCGCGCGGGAACACGCCGCGCCAGAACATGCCGCCGTCGTCGCGGCGGCGCGGCTGGCCGTCGTCGAGAATCTGGAAGCTGCCGAGCATCCAGGCGGCTTCGTGACAACCGCTGCCAAACGTCCAGCGCCCACTGACGCGATAGCCGCCCGGGACCGACACCGCCTCGCCGCCGCCCTGCACCGCAGTGCCGGCAATCACGGTACGATGGCCCTTCGGATAGATCTCCTGCACGCCGTCGTCCGGAAGACCGAGCGTGACCAGCGATCCGACGCCGTTGTTGGCGACGTTCCAACCAACCGAGCCCACGCCTTCGGCCAGGTGCTCGATGACGCGGATGTAGGTCAGCGGATCGGCCTGCAGGCCGCCGAGCGACCGTGGCAGCAGGAGGCGGTAAAAGCCCGCCGCGTGCATCTGCTCGACGAGCTCAGGCGACAGCCGCTGCTCGCGCTCGATCTCGTCCTGGTAGTGCCGCAATGTCGGCTTGAGCGCGGCGGCCGCCTGTACCACCGGCTGGGCATCGATGTCGACCGGCAAGCGGCGGTCTTCGACTATGGTCTGCATCGGCACCTCCTGTTGCCCACCCCGGGTCGCGACGGGCGCGCACGGCGGTTCCGCGCCTTCAGGCTTTTGCGTATTCCAAGCGGAAGCCCTCGCCCCAGCGCTTGATATGGCCGACCGAGGGCGACGGGAAGTGCATCGTGCAGCACAACGTGTCGGTGTCGCAGTAGCGCTCGAGGAAATTCCGGCGCGTCTGGATCGCCTGCTCGCGGTCGGTGTCGACGCGCATAACCAAATCGGGATAGCGGGCCTGGATGGGCGAATGGATCAGGTCGCCCGTGAACACTGCCGCGTCGGAGCCCTTGCCGGCGCAGACCGCAAAATGATCGGGCGTATGGCCCGGGGTCGGGGCCAATCGGATATGGTCATTGAGCGCATGATCGCTGGTAACCAATTCGGCCCGATTGGCCTCGATGATCGGCAGCACGCTGTCGCTGATCTGGTCGAGCGGCGTCTTCTTATGGATCTCGCTCCAATAGGTGTATTCCTTTTTCGAGAACAGGTAGCGCGCCTTCGGGAAGGTCGGGACCCAGCGGCCATTCTCCCGCCGCGTGTTCCAGCCGACGTGATCGCCGTGCAGGTGCGTGCACATCACGAAATCGATGTCCTCGACCCCGAGGCCGGCAGCCTTCAGCGCATTCATCCAGTTGCCGTCGTTCTTCTTGTTCCACGCCGGCCGCAGCGGGAAGTTCTTGTCGTTGCCGATGCAGCTGTCGACCAGGATGTTATGGTGCGGCGTCTTGACGACATACGACTGGAAGCACAACACGACATTGCCGCTCGCGCTGTCATAGCCGCCGGGCGCCAGCCAGGCGAGGTTCTCGCCGAGGGTTTCTTTTGACAATGTCGGCAGGAAGTCGAGCATCGGCGTGAAGCCGCTCTCCTGCTCGACGATCCGGTGGATGGTCATGTCGTTGACGGAAAAGCTCGTGCGCATTGGCTCGCGTCTCCTCACCCGTGGGCTATCCGAACTTGCCGGGCTATCGTAGCCCAGCCTGGAGCCGATGACGAACGGCGCATTTACTTATGCGTGGCAGCTCATCTGTCGGTCGAAGACCTCATGCGTGACGGCGCATCGACGAAGCGGCAAATAGTGAGATGCGTTCGTCTGTTTGCCGATGTCGGATTCCGCTGCCCAAGCGCCCGCGCATTCGAACCGCGCAGACAAACGCATTGGGAGTAATGGCGGAGAGGATGGGATTCGAACCCACGAATGGGATTTACTCCCATTAACGGTTTAGCAAACCGCCGCCTTCGACCGCTCGGCCACCTCTCCGCAGCCCGCTAAGACCCCGGCAGTCGATATATCCACGACGGATGCGCGGCGGTTCTAGCGGCGGGGGTCGCGAGAGTCAAACCGAACAGGGTTTTTCCTCACAAAATCAGGGTCTTGGCCATCTTTGCCCGGCATGCGACGGTGCCGGCATGCGTACCCAGGGCCCCAGTTCGATCGAGATGCTGCGCCGTCTCGTGGCGTTCGATACCACCTCACGCAACTCCAACCTCGAGCTCATCC
>VBAF01000115.1:1005-1588 GCA_005884705.1 Alphaproteobacteria bacterium | reverse complement strand
ATCGTGCTGTCGGGCCATACCGACGTGGTGCCGGTCGACGGCCAGCCGTGGCAGAGCGATCCGTGGACGCTGGCGGCGAAGGCCGACGGCAATCTCTACGGGCGCGGCACCTGCGACATGAAGGGGTTCATCGCCGCCACCCTGGCGCACGTGCCAGCGTTCCAGCGCGCGCCCCTCAAGGTGCCGATGCACTTTGCCTTCAGCTACGACGAGGAGATCGGCTGCCTCGGCGCGCACGCACTGGCCGAACGGCTGGTCGGCAGCGTGCCGCGGCCGCGCGCGGTGATCGTCGGCGAGCCGACCATGATGGGCGTGGTCAACGCGCAGAATGCCGGCGGCGGCATCGTCGCCACCTTCACCGGCGTCGAGGCGCACTCCTCGATGACCCATCTCGGCGTCAGCGCCATCGCCTTCCGGCGGTCTACTCCTATGGTCACAATGCTCGCGCCGGCGGGCTGATCGCATACGGCGACAGCACCATAACCATGTTCCAAAGCGCGGCCTCGTACGTCGACCGATTGCTGCGCGGCGCCAAGGTGAGCGACCTGCCGATTCAGGCCGTCGATCGGTTCGAGACCGTCAT
>VBAF01000115.1:0-992 GCA_005884705.1 Alphaproteobacteria bacterium | reverse complement strand
GGAAGTGCAGCGGCGCGCCGAATCCTACGTGGCCGAGCTGCTGCTGCCCAAGATGAAGGCCAGGCACCCCGACGCCAACATCACCCTGAAGCGCCGCTCCTTCGTGCCCGGCCTGCTGCCGCAGGAGAACGAGGAGGCGGCCAAGCTCGCGCTCGAATGGACCGGCGGCAACCGCACCTATGCCGTGCCCTACGGCACCGAGGCCGGCATCTTCCGCGGCCACGGCATCCCGACCGTGATCTGCGGGCCGGGCGACATCGCCCAGGCGCACCAGGCCAACGAGTTCGTGGCCAAGTCGCAGATGGACGCCTGCGATACCTTCATCGACAAGCTCATCCGATGGGCCGAGACGCGCTAGCCCGCCGCCGCCTGCTGCAGTTCCTGGCCGCGAGTCCGCTGCTGGGCGGCGCCGATGCGTTTGCGCAAGAGGTTCGCCGCCTGCCCGACCCGATGGTCTGGAGCCAGCGCAGCCTCGACAAGCTGATCGGCAGCCCGCGCGACGCGCTCGACGTGTTCGACTTCGAGGCGGTGGCGCACAAGAACCTGCCGCCGGCGCATTTCGGCTACCTGGCGAGCGGCGTCGACGACGACGTGACGCTGCGCGCCAACCGCGAGGGCTTCCAGAAATTCCAGCTCCGGCCGCGCCGCCTGGTCGATGTCGGCGCACTCGACACGAGGATGGAACTGTTCGGCGAGACCTACGGCAGCCCGATCGTGGTGGCGCCGACCGGCTCCAATCGGGCGTTCCACGACGACGGCGAGCTTGCCGTGTCGCGCGCGGCCAGGGCGGGCAATCACCTGACCATGCTGTCGACCGTCGCCACCACCTCGATCGAGGAGGCGATCGCGGCGCGCGAGCGGCCGGTCTGGTTCCAGCTCTATCCGACCGACAAATGGCAAGTGGCCGAAGCGCTCGCCAAGCGCGCCGAGAAGGCGGGCGCCGGAAGCATCGTCGTCACCGTCGACGTGCTGGCGCGGCAGAACTTCGAGAC
>VBAF01000486.1 GCA_005884705.1 Alphaproteobacteria bacterium | reverse complement strand
CGAGCTGCTGGCGGCCGAGGGTGCCCGCGTGGTCTGCGTGGCCCGCACCCTCAGGGAAGGCGATCATCGGCTCGAGGGCTCGCTCGACAGCACGGTCGCCGCGATCCGCGGTGCGGGCGGCGAGGCGACGGCGGTGGCGGCCGACATCTCCGCTGAATCGGAGTGCCTGAAGCTGGTCGAGACCGCGCGCGCCGCCTACGGCCGGATCGACACCTTGGTGAACAACGCTGCGCTCAATTATTACATCCCGACCGTGGAGTATCCGACCAGCCGCTGGATCAAGGCCTTTGCCGTGAACGTCCATGCGCCGTTCATCCTGTCCAAGGCGGTGCTGCCGGACATGATCGCGACCCGCCGCGGTGCCATCGTCAACATCAGCTCGGGCTCGGCAATCGGGCCGGGCCGCGGGCCGTACCAGGACCAGACCGTGCGCGGCGGCGTGATGTACGGTGCCACCAAGGCGGCGCTCGAGCGCTTCACGCAGGGGCTGGCGCAGGAAGTCTCGCAGCACGGCGGCATCGCGGTCGCCTGCGTCTCGCCCTCGCGCACCGTGCCGACGCCGGGCACGGTCTATCACAAGCTGATGGCAAGCCTCGACGATCCGCGCGGCGAGCCGCCGATCTTGATGGCGCGCGCCGTCCTGCTGCTGGCCAGCGAGCCGGCGGACAAGGTCAACGGCCGCGTGACCTACAGCCAGCAGATCCTGAAGGAGTTCGGCTGGATCGATAAAGGCGTCGGCCGCGGCATCGACACCGTCGGCACCGGTTACGCGCAGATCTGAAGGAAACGCGGATGAAGGGAAGCTGCCTGTGCGCCGCCGTCACCTACGAGGCGACGCTCGACGACATGAAGATCGGCCATTGCTCCTGCCGCACCTGCCGCAAGGCGCACGCAGCGCCGTTCGCCGCCACCGCCCGCGTGCCGCGCGACAGGTTCAGGGTCCTCACCGGCGAGGACAAACTTCGCGCCTTCGAGTCATCGCCAGGCAGGTTCCGCAGCTTCTGCTCGATCTGCGGCAGTCACGTTCTGGCCGAGCGGCCGGCCGATCCGCATGTCGTCCTCCGTGTCGCCACGCTCGACGACGATCCCGGAACCCGGCCGTTGATCCACATCTGGAAGAGCCACGAGGTGCCGTGGTGTTCTTACCGGGGTGACATCAAGGAGTTTGCCGAATGGCCGCCCGGGCGCGCGTGATGGACGGGGAGTACGACTACATCGTGGTCGGTGCCGGCTCGGCCGGCTGCGTGCTGGCCAACCGACTCTCGGCCGATCCGGCGGCGCGCGTGCTGCTGCTCGAAGCGGGCGGCCGCGACGACTGGATCTGGTTCCACATTCCGGTCGGCTACCTCTACGCCATGGGCAATCCGCGCGCCGATTGGATGTTCAAGACCGAGGCGGAGCCGGGCCTGAACGGGCGTGCGCTCAACTATCCGCGCGGCAAGGTGATCGGCGGCTGCTCGGCGATCAACGGCATGATCTCGATGCGCGGCCAGGCGGCCGACTACGACCATTGGCGCCAGCTCGGCCTCGCCGGCTGGGGCTGGGACGACGTGCTGCCGATCTTCCGGCGGCTCGACGGCCATTTCCTCGGCGACACCGAGCATCACGGCGCCGGCGGCGAATGGCGGGTCGAGGAGATGCGCGTGAGCTGGCCGATCCTCGACGCGGTGACCGCGGCGGCCAACCAGATGGGCATCCCCAAGACCGCCGACTTCAACACCGGCGACAACAACGGGGTGGGCTACTTCCACGTCAACCAGAAGCGCGGCTTGCGGGTGTCGACCGCGCGCGCGTTCCTAAAGCCCGCGCTCAAGCGGCCGAACCTGCGGCTGGAGACCGGCGTGCTGGTCGAGAAGGTGCTGTTCGAGGGCCGCCGCGCGGTCGGCGTGCAATTCCGCCAGAACGGGCAGTTGGTGGCGGCCCGCGCGCGCGGCGAGGTCATCCTGTCGGCCGGCGCGGTCGGTTCGCCGCAGATCCTGCAGCTCTCGGGCGTCGGCTCGGCCGACTGGCTCGGCGAGCTCGGCATCCCGGTGGTGCTCGACCGGCCGGGCGTCGGCCGCAACCTGCAGGACCATCTGCAGCAGCGCGCGATCTACAAGGTGCAGGGCACCAAGACGCTCAACACGACCTACCATTCGCTGCTGCGGCGCGCGCTGATGGGGGCGGAGTACGCGCTGTTCCAGAAGGGGCCGCTCACCATGGCGCCTTCGCAGCTCGGCATCTTCACCATGTCGTCGAGCGAGCACGAGCGGCCCAACATCGAGTTCCACGTCCAGCCGCTGTCGCTCGACAGGTTCGGCGAGCCGTTGCATCGCTTCCCCGCGATCACGGTGAGCGCCTGCAACCTCCGGCCGACCTCGCGCGGCACGATCCGGCTGCGCTCGGCCGATCCGGCGGACAAGCCCAGGATCGCGCCGAACTATCTCGCGACGCCGGAGGACCGGCGGGTGGCGGCCGATGCGATCCGCGTCACGCGCCGGCTGATGAGGCAGCCGGCGCTGCAGCCCTACCATCCCGAGGAGTTCCTGCCCGGGCCGGCCGTCGGCGACGACGATGCCTCTCTGGCCAAAGCTGCCGGCGACATCGGCACGACGATCTTCCATCCGATCGGCACGGCCAAGATGGGCTTGCCGTCCGACCCGATGGCGGTGGTCGATGCCGAGCTCAAAGTCATGGGGCTGCAGGGGCTGAGGGTGGTCGACGCGTCGGTGATGCCGACCATCACTTCGGGCAACACCAACACCCCGACCA
>VBAF01000485.1 GCA_005884705.1 Alphaproteobacteria bacterium | reverse complement strand
GCGACTTGACGCACGCCGCCCTTGTGTCGAAATTCCGTCATACGCTAGCGCCGAAGCGGCTGCCGCGTTATTCACTCAACGCCGGCCCCGACGCGAGACGGGGCGGTCGACAACAACAACTCGCTGCGGGGAGACGGATGGGGCTACTGCTGAAATTCAGCGCGGTCGTTGACGCCATAAACGAAAAGATCGGGGTGGTCTGCAACTGGCTGGTGCTGCTGGCCTGCATCGTCAGCGGCGGCAATGCCATGGTGCGCTACGCGTACGACATGAGCTCGAACGCCTGGCTCGAAGTCCAGTGGTACATGTTCGCCGTGATCGTGATGTTCGGCGCCTCCTATACGCTGAAGCGCAACGAGCATGTCCGGGTCGACCTGTTCTATATGACGCTCGGCCGTCGTGGCCAGCTCTGGATCGATATCCTGGGCACGCTGATCTTCCTGATGCCGACCTGCGCGATCCTGGCCTGGCTGAGCTGGCCGTTCTTCATGCAGGCCTACAACGTCAACGAGCACTCCTCCAACGCCGGCGGCTTGCTGCGCTGGCCGATCAAGATCGTGCTGCCGGCCGGCTTCGTGCTGGTCGCCCTGCAGGGCCTTTCCGAGCTCATCAAGCGCGTGGCCTTCCTCAACGGTCATCCCGTCGAAAGCCTCGAAGCCCACTACGAGAGGCCGACGCAATGATCGTTCCTCTCGAGTGGATGCCGCCGCTGATGTTCACCGGGCTGGTGGTCTTCATGATCATCGGCTACCCGGTGGCTTTCTCGCTGGCGGCGGTCGGCTTCTTCTTCGGCTTCCTGTCGATCGACTTCGGCTACTTCACCATGCCCTTCATGCAGGCCATCCCGGGCCGCGTGTTCGGCAACATCCTCTCCAACGAGCTGTTGCTCGCGATCCCGTTCTTTACCTTCATGGGCGCGATCCTGGAGAAATGCGGGCTCGCCGAGGACATGCTGGAATCGATGGGCCAGCTGTTCGGCCCGATCAAGGGCGGGCTCGGCTACTCGACCATCATCGTCGGCTTCATCCTGGGCGCGATCACCGGCACGGTGGCGGCGCAAGTGATCGCCATGGCCCTGATCACCCTGCCGGTGATGATCCGCTACAAGTACGACATGCGCTACGCCACCGGCGTGCTGGCGGCTTCGGGCACCATCACCCAGCTGGTGCCGCCGTCGCTGGTGCTGGTCGTGCTCGCCGACCAGCTCGGCCGCTCGGTTGGCGACATGTACCTTGGCGCCTGGGGACCCTCGCTGCTGCAGATCGCGCTGTTCGCGGCCTACACGTTCTACCTCTCGCTGGTGAAGCCCGAGGCGCTGCCGGGGGTGCCGCGCACGCTGTTCGGCAAGGCGCTGCTGATCAAGTGCGCCTGGGGCATCATCCCGGCCGCGGTTCTGATCTTCCTGGTGCTGGGCACCATCATGATGGGCCTCGCCACGCCGACCGAAGCCGGCGCGATGGGCACGATCGGCGCGATCGTGCTGGCGGTGGTGCGCAACGCCCCGCTCACCAAGTTCGACAAGCTCGTCTTCGGCGCAGGCTGCGGCGCGGCGATCCTGGGCTCTATCATCGGCTACTTCGCCTTCAAGTCGCTCGCCTTCCAGGGCGCGTTCACCATCATGTTCGCCTCGATCATCTGGCTGTGCTGGCGGGCCTGGCAGGACAGGGCGCTGCACGACCTGATCGTGCAGGCCTTCCAGGCGACGATGCGCATCACGGCCATGGTGGCCTTCATCCTGGTCGGCGCGACCTGCTTCTCGATCACCTTCCAGGGCGTCGACGGCAATCGCTGGGTCGAGCATCTGATGTCGAACCTGCCGGGCGGCGTCTGGGGCTTCCTGGTGGTCGTCAACCTGTTCGTGTTCTTCCTCGCCTTCTTCCTCGACTTCTTCGAGATCGCCTTCATCATCATCCCGATGCTGGCGCCGGTGGCGCAGAAGATCCTCGAGCCGGTGGTCGGCCACGACGCCGCGCTGATCTGGTTCGGCGTCATGATCTGCGTCAACGTGCAGACCTCGTTCACGCACCCGCCGTTCGGCTTCGCCCTGTTCTACCTTCGCTCGGTGGCGCCCAAGGAAGTGAAGAGCTCCGACATCTACTGGGGCTCGATCCCCTGGGTGGGGTTGCAGCTCATCATGGTGGTGCTGGTGATCGCCCTGCCGCAGTCGGTGACCTACTTCCTCGACAAGCCCTCGGGCGTCGATCCGAGCAAGGTCAAGATCGATATCCAGGCGCCGCCATCGGAAGACTCGGCACCGCCGGTCTTCAAGTAAGCAGACAAGAAAAAGCCCCGCCGAGGCGGGGCTTTTCCGTCGAATATCGCCTCGATCAGCGGCCCTGGGCCGACATCGAGAAGTTGAAGTTGTCGAAGGTGTTCTCGGCGACGCGGAACCACAGGTTCTGGTCGGCGCGGAACGCCTTCAGGCTGTCGTAGATCTTCTTGAACTTTGGATCCTTTGCCGCGAGCTCGTCGTAGTACTTGTAGGCCTCGGCGAAGCAGGGCTCGAGCACGGCGCGCGGGAACGGCCTGAGCTCGGTGCCCGAGGCCACCAGACGGCGCAGCGCCGCCGGGTTGCCGGCGTCGTACTTCGGCACCATCCAGGAGGTGACGAGGCCGGCGGCGGTCTCGACCATCGCCTGGTACTGCTTGGGCAGCTTCGCCCAGGCATCGTTGTTGATGTAGAGCGAGCCGACCGAGGCGCCTTCCCACCAGCCGGGATAGTAGTAGTACTTGGCGACCTTGTTGAAGCCGA
>VBAF01000478.1:1848-5352 GCA_005884705.1 Alphaproteobacteria bacterium | reverse complement strand
CACGTCGACGTCGCGATCCTCGGTGATGGCGATGCAATGGGGGCACACGCCGCACGGATCGACCGTCGGCCCACCCTTGCCGTCCGGCCCGATGCAGTTCAGCGCCCGGGCGATGATGCGGGCGGTCGTGGTCTTGCCGACACCGCGAACGCCCGTGAGCATGAAGGCGTGGGCGATGCGGCCGGTCGCGATGGCGTTGCGCAGCGTGCGCACCATGGCTTCCTGGCCGACCAGGGTGGTGAAATCGACGGGACGGTATTTACGGGCGAGGACCCGGTATGGAAGCAATTCCTGGGCTTCCGCCATGGTGCCCTCTCGAACCCGAAACTGCGCCGTGGCCCCTTCAGGCCCCGCGGTCGTCGCGCCGGGGCCACCTTCGGCCAAGGCGGCAGCGCGCGCCCGGCGATAGGTGAGAGACCGGCATGACCCGAAGCGAATTCGTTACGGCTGCTTCCTTCCGGATCTGACCGGGTTGGCGACTGCTCCGCCCACACCGGCCCCTCGAGGCGGTTATATCAGGAGTTGGGGCGGCCGGCGCAAGGCTTGGGCTGGGGGCTAGTTGATAATGAGGCGCAGTAGGGAGTGTCTCAGAGGGGTGAGACGCCAAGAACGCTGTCCGGCCTGGATTTCAGGGCCGTTGTCTCACGTCTCACCCACCCCCTCGGGTGTCTCAAAGGTGGCCATTACCGCATCGGGCGTGCGAAAGGCTCAGTCGATCACCTCGTCGGCGCGCAGCAGGACCGCCAGCGGTATCTTCAATCCGATCGCCTCGGCCGCCCGCTGGTTCACGACCAATTCGAACTTGCTCGGCCGCTCGATCGGCACGTCGCCGGGCTTCTCGCCATGCAGGATCTTGCCGACCATGATGCCGATCTGGCGGTACATGGTGAGCAGGTTCGGTCCATAAGCCATCAGGCCGCCGGTTCGGGCGAAATCGGGGAACAGGGTGATGGCCGGCAACCGGTGCTGGATGGCAAGGTCGGCGAGCAGCTTCACGTTGGCCAGCACGACTGGCGAGGACAGGATCAGCAGCGCCTGAGCGGCTTTGTTGCGGGCCCCGGCGACAGCGCCCTCCATGTCGGCGCGGCTCCGAATCTCGAACACGTCCGCCTCGATGTTCGCTCCCGTCGCGGCGCGCTTGGCCGCGTCGAGCTGGACGCTGCCGGTGGCGGGATCCCACAGCACGCCGATGCGGCCCGGCCGGGGGACGCTCTCGATCAGCAGCTCGATCCACTTCCCGGTGAAGTTGGGAAAGTCCATGAACAGGCCGGTCACATTCCGTCCCGGACGCGCCAGGCTGTTGGCCATTCCCGACGCCACCGGATCGGATTCGAGGTCGAGAGCCACGATCGGCAGGTTGCGTCCGGTGGCCATCGCCGCCTGCAGCACGTTCGGCCCCGCCGCCACCAGCACCGCCGGACCCTTGTCGATCGCCTCGGCGACCATCGGCGCGACCTGGGCGGGATCGCCCTCGGTCGTGCGCACCGAAAGATCGATTTGCGTGGGGGCGAAACCTGATGCGCGCAGGCCGCTGACCACCGCCTCGACGCGCGAGGTCGCCCATTCGCGCGGGCCGGGATAGACGATTGCGATCTTGGGCAGCTCGGGCTTGGCCTGCGCCAAAGCGACGGCGGGCCCGAACGCAATACCGGCCATGCCGGCCATGAGCCCGCGCCGCCGCAAGCGGCAATTGTCTCGCTCGATTGTCATGCGATCCCCCAAGTGGCGGCAGTGTTAACTGCCGTACCGAAGCGGGCAAGCGCTCAACCGACAGGGGCTCTGCAATCGCGTCTCGTCATTCCCGCGCGCACCCCTGGCGGCACGCCTCTTTCGAATTTATCTGCCGGTGGAATTCAAATTGCGCCGCGGCAAGCCGAGGTGGCCGCGCAGGGTGGTAGCCGTGTAGTCCGCGCGGAACAGGCCGCGCTGTTGCAGGATGGGCACGACCGTGTCGGCGAAGGCGTCGAACTGGCCGGGGAAAAAGGGCGGCATGACGTTGAAGCCGTCGGCCGCGCCAGCGCGGAACCAGCGCTCCAGCACGTCGGCGATCTGCACCGGCGTGCCGACCAGCAGCAGATGGCCACGGGCGGCGGCGACCCGATAGTAGAGCTCGCGCAGGGTCAGCTTCTCGCGCCGCGCCATCTCCATCAGCAACGCGGCGCGGCTCTTGAGATGCTCGGTCTCGGGCGGCCTCGGCACCGGCCCGTCCATCGGATGGGCCGACATGTCCATGCCGAGCCGCTCCGACAGGACGGTGAAGGCCTGCGCGGTGTCGATGTTGCAGTTGAGCTCGGCGAAGGTCGCCTGCGCCTCGGCCTCGCTGCGGCCGACCACCGGCATGACGCCCGGCATCACCAGCACCTCGTCGGGGTTGCGGCCGAAGCCTGCGACCTGCGCCTTCAGCGCGGTGTAGAAAGCCCGCGCCTCGTCGAGATCGTTCTGCGCCGTGAAGACGACATCGGCGATGCGCGCCGCCAGCGCCTGACCGGGCCCCGAGGAGCCGGCCTGGATCAGCACCGGATGGCCCTGCGGCGCGCGCGGCACGTTGAGTGCGCCCTCGACGGTGAAGTACTTACCCCTGAAGTTCGGGATGTGAAGGCTGCCCGACTTCACGAACCGCCCGGCCTGCTTGTCGCCGATGAAGGCGTCGTCTCGACGAATTCCTCTGCGATGGCGTAGCGCTCGGCATGCGGCGGGTGCTGGCGGCCGAACACCGCGCTCGATTTGGCGTAGGCCGTGGTCACCACGTTCCAGCCGGCGCGGCCGCCCGAGATGTGGTCGAGCGAGGCGAAGGCGCGGGCCAGGTGATAGGGCTCGGCATAGGTCGTCGAGCCGGTGGCGGCGAGGCCGAGCCGCGACGTCGTCATCGCCAGCGCCGACAGCAGCGTCAGCGGCTCGAACTTGCCGATCGTCGAGGGATGCTCGCCGTAGCCGGTGGCAAAGCCGTCGCCCAGGAAGAACATGTCGAACTTCGCCCGCTCGGCCGTGGCGGCGATGTGCTGCATCAGCCCGAGATTGGGCCAGCCGGTGGTGACGGCGTCGGGATGGCGCCAGCCGCCGACATGATGGCCCGGCGCCTGGACGAACACGCCGAGGCGCATCTGGTTTCTCGTTTCCACGACAGTAGCTTACCGGAACCCATCGCCTGATGGAGCCTCAAGCCTGCATGGACGTTCCAAACCTGGAGGTCCGCCATGTCGCAACAACGGCAGAAAGCAATGCAGCGTTTCGAGGATCGTTTGGCGCGGCTGGAAGCGCTTCGTCAGGAGAAGCCGGCGCGCTGGCAGGTCTTGCATCTGCACAATGCGCTGGGTGCCCTGGAGGAGGGCCGCGACGACGCCGATCTGCATCTCGACGAGTTCGATAAGCACGAACTCGAGCGGGAATATCCCGAGCTCGAGGTGGATCACGTGCCGAGCGTCGACGAGATAAGGACGCGCTTCAGTTTTCTCGCCGGCGGCAGGGTCTAGAGCGCTGCTCTCAGCGTCTTGGTTGCTTCCGCGT
>VBAF01000478.1:0-1785 GCA_005884705.1 Alphaproteobacteria bacterium | reverse complement strand
CACATCGTCGGCGACCTTCTGCGGATCGCGCTCCAGCGGGTTGCCGTAGCCGCCGCCGGCCGGGCCGTAGCAGATGAACCGGCCGTCCTTGCCGATGTTCATGTGCGGCACCTTGGAGGGAAGCGCGCGCGAGCTGCCGCCCTGCACCAGGTCGAGCTTGGCCGGCATGCCTTCCTTGCCGCCGAGGAAGCCCCATGGCCGGTAGCGATGGCCTTCGCCCTCGACCGAGGCGCCGCCGTCGCTGAGGAAGGTGAACTCGCGCACCGAGCCCAGGCCGCCGCGCCACTTGCCGGCCCCCGCCACGTCCTCGCGCAGCTCGTAGCGCAGCACGCGCAGCGGCAGATGGGTCTCGATGTCCTCGATCGGGTTGTTACGGGTGTTGGCGTACAGCGTGTCGACGGCGTCCATGCCGTCCTTGCCCAGGCGGCCGCCATAGGAGCCCTCGAAGATCTCCATGTGGACCCAGTGCGTCTCGTCCTTCAGCCCCGAGAAGGCGATCACCTTGAGGTTGCCGATGCCGGCCGAGACGTTGCCCGGCATCGCCTGCGACAGCGCCTTCATGACGGTGTCGGCGAGCTGGTTGCCGGGACAGAAGCGGGCAATGGTCGGCGCCGGGAAGGTCGGGTTGGCCAGGCAGCCCTTGGGCGCGACGATGGTGATCGGCCGGATCAGGCCGGCGTTGACCGGGATATGGCCGTGGATATGCGTGTCGAGCAGCACCGAGCGGATGGTCAGCCAAATCGCGATGTCGGCGGTGCCCTCGAGCGGCATGTTGATCGGTCGGTCGGGGACCTGCGGCGCGGTGCCGGTCAGGTCGACGGTGAGGCTGTCGTCTTTCTTGGTGATGGTGACGACGATCGGCAGCTCCTTCTTGGCCGGATCGTCGCTGTCGAGATAGCCATCGATCGCCGTCTCGGCGCGGTAGACGCCGTCGGGCAGCCGGGCGATCGCCTGGCGCATCAGCCGCTCGGCATGATCCATCAGCGCCTCGCAGGCCAGGTCGAAGGTCGAGCGGCCGTAACGCGCGACCAGCTCGACCATGCGCTTGGCGCCGATGCGAGCGGCGGCGACTTGAGCGTCCATGTCGCCGACCACGAGATCGGAGGCGCGGATGTTGTCGCGCACGATCTGCCAGACCATCTCGTTCTTGACGCCGCGGTCGTAGACCTTGATTGCCTTGAACTGCAGGCCCTCGGCATAGGCGTCGATCGCCTCGACGATGCCGCACGAGCCGGGCGACAGGGCGCCAATGTCGAGATGATGCGCCGTCGTTGCGGCAAAGGCGATCAGGCGGCCGTCGACGAACACCGGCACGACGAAGGCGACGTCCGGCCCGTGGCTCGCGCCGGCGTAGGCGTCGTTGTGCATGATGACGTCGCCGGGGCGGATCACGTCGCCGCGTTCCTTCAGCGTCTTCAGGATGCCGCGGATGTAGCCCGGGATGGGGCCGGACTGCAGCGGCGTCGACTGCGCCGATTCGGCGAGCCCGCGGCCTTCGGCATCGACCAGAGCCGCCCCGAAATCCTCCGACTCGCGGATGATCGAGGAGTAGCTCATGCGCATCAGCTTGTAGCCCATCTCGATCGCGATGTTCTCGAGCGCACCCTGGATCACCGAGGTGGTGATCGGATCGATGCGATCGGGTTTGGCCGCGGGCTGTCGGCGCGGAGCGGTGCTCATTGGCTGGCTTCCTTGCGGATGATGAGATTGCCGGTTGTATCGGCCTCGAAACCATGCTGCGGCGGCACGACGGTGGTCGAATCCATTTGCAGGATAATGGCGGGG
>VBAF01000484.1 GCA_005884705.1 Alphaproteobacteria bacterium | reverse complement strand
ACAAGCACCTCGCCCTGCACAACGCGCTGCTGGAATACAACGGCAAGCTCGACCGCGACCGCATCATGGAGATCGCGGCTTCGGTCGGCCTCGACGTCGCGCAGCTCCAGAAAGACATGGAGGATCCCAAGTTGAAGGCGGTCATCGAGCGCAACATGGGGCTCGCCTCGGCGCTCGGCGTGCGCGGCACGCCGGCCTTCGTGATCGGCAAGCAGTTCGTGCCGGGCGCCGTCGACGCCGACACGCTGAAGCAGATGATCGCCGACGCACGCAAGGGCTAGCGACGGTTTTCGACCGTTTTCACCGTTTTTTCCCAACCAGCCCGCGGCGGAGAAAAACGGTCGCCATCGATGGAATGAGACGCTTGTCATTGCTCCTGCACACGCTGCCAAATGCTTCGCGTGCAGGATACGCGCGCTCGCCCGCGCAACCTAATATGGGCATTGGCCCCGGTAAAAAGCCCTGATTCATCGCACAAAAAAGCCGGGCCATTGCCCAGAATGAGATCGTTCAGCGCGATAAAGTCGCCGACAGGCCGAGGATATCCACAAGGTCCGGGCCGGGTCGCGTGAAGTACTTCATCTTGTCGAGGCCGATCGGGCTGGCAGGCTTCGCTTCCAGGGTGAGCGTGCCGCCGCTCTCGACGAAGCGAGCCACGGTGTCGAGCAGCTTGCTGAGATCCTCCGTGATCAGGATGCCGGCCGGCTGGAAGCGGCGGACCTCCTGGGCGAGGCTGGCCCGCACCGCCGCCGGCGACTGGCCCGACGTGGCCGCCACGGCCTTGACCGAGCGCTCGACCAGGCCGCGATCGGCCACCACGAGCTTGGCGCCGCCCAGGCCCGCCTTGGTGCCCAGCAAGGCGAAGCTGCTGTGCTCGTCGATCGCCTTCCAGAACGGCGCATCGGCCTGGACCAGCTTGAATGACAGGGTCACGTCGCCGAGCTCGGGGCCGGTGAGCGCGCAGCGGTCGACCGAGATCTCGCCCTTGATGCGATCCTCGGTGCCCGCGCAATCCGACTCGAGCTTGAGCTGCTTCAGGCCCATCGCCTGCAGCACCAGGCGGATCTGCAGGCCCTCGCGGCTTTGCGCCGGCGGGTCGAGCACGAAGCCTTCGATGCGCAGGCGCGAATGGCGGACGTCCTTGCCCTCGGACTGGCTTTGCTGGGTGATGCTGCCGAGCGAGATGCCGTAGCGTGTGAAGCTTTCGCCGCTGAAGCCCGACAGGCTCGCCGATCCCAGGTCGATGCGGCCGATCGGCACGCCGGGCCGCCAGGTCACGACGCCGATCGCCTGCACGCCGCGGCGGAAATCGAGATCGGTGAGCTTGAGCTCGGGCATGCGGAAGACCGGATCGCGCGGCGGCTTGGGAGTGAATTCGAAGCCGCCGACGGCGATCGAGCCGGCCTGGCCCTTGTCGAAGCGATCGACCACCAGGGAGTCGATCGTCACGCGGTCGTTGCTGGCCGGATCGGTGAAGGTCGTGCCCTTCTGCTCGAGATGGCCCATCGACAGGGCGCCGGCGATGCGGGCCACCAGATGACTGAACTGCCCCGGCCCGGCCACGGATTCATAGCGATCGAGGTGAAGGCCGGAGATCGCCAGCGAGTCGACCGACCATCGCGCCTTGTCCTGCACCATGCGCAGGTTGCGCACCTCGAGACGCTCGGCGTGCACCGGATCGCCCGGCGCCAGTCCCGAGAACGGCGTGCGGCCCTTGGCGAGCTCGGTGATCGGCCAGGCGAGGCCCGACGCTTCCCAATGGCCGATCGTTATCTCTCCCGGGCGCATCGCATGCAGGTCGTTGAAGGCAACCTTGCGCGCGAACAGCCCGACCTCGACCGAACCGACCTTGGTCGAGCCGTCGGCTTCCATGTCGGACTTGATCTGTGCCGCGGCATGGCGCTCGACCAGCGGCACCGCTGCTGCGGCGACGCCGGCCACCACGACGACGGCCAGCGCCGCGACGATGCCCTTCCTCACGGCTCGGCGTCCGGCTGCTTAGCAGGCTGGGCCGCATCGAACGCCGGATGCTTCATGCAGGTGGCGAAGATGCGCTGGATGGTCGGGAATCTCGACATGTCGACCTTGAAGCGCTGGGCGTTGAAGACCTGCGGCGCGAGGCAGAGGTCGGCCATGGTCGGCTGGTCGCCGTGGCTGTAGGCGCCGGTATGGCGGTTGCCCGCGACCGAGGCCTCGTAGGCCTCGAAGCCGGTCTCGATCCAGTGCCGCGACCAGGCGAACGTGCCCTCCTCCGACTGCTCGTACTTGTCGCGCAGATAGGCCATCACGCGCAGGTTCTGGATCGGATGGATGTCGGCGGTCGGGATCAGGGCAAGCGACCGCACTCGCGCGCGACCGACCGGATCCTTGGGCAGGATCGGCGGGTTCGACTGGGTCAGCACCTCGCCCGAGTCGAGCACCAGAGCCGGCACCAGCTTCTGCGGGTTGAGCGCGACGTAGTCGGGCGCGCGATGCTCGCCCCGGCGCAGATGGCGGAAGGCGTGCTCGACCACGACGCCCTTGAGGTTGAGCGCGATACGCACGCGAAACGCCGCCGAGGAGCGGAAATAGCCGATCAGCTTCATGGAGCCTCCGGCCTTGTTATACCCGTCGCCCCGAGCGAAGCCGAGGGGCCTCTTTTGTGGGCTGAAGACGAAAAAAAGGTCCCTCGGCTTCGCTCGGGACGACGGTCAGGGCGGATCGTACTTCACGACCATCTGGTCGATGGCGCCGAAGATCGACTGGCCGGCTTTATCGACCATCTCGATGCGGATGTGGTCGCCGAACTTCATGAAGGGTGTCACGGGCTTGCCCGACTCGATCGTCTCGCGCACGCGGCGCTCGGCGATGCAGGAGCAGCCGACCGAGGCGTCGCGGTTGGCGACGGTGCCGGAGCCCACGATGGTGCCGGCTTCGAGGTTGCGCGTCTTGGCGGCATGGGCGATGAGCTGGCCAAAATCGAAGGTGAGATCGGTCGCCGCATTGGGATGGCCGAACTCGCGGCCGTTGAATGTCGAGATCAGCGGCAGGTCGAGCCGGGCGCCGTTCCAGACATCGCCCAGCTCGTCGGGCGTGACGGCGACCGGCGCGAAGGCGGTCGCGGGCTTGCCGTGGAAGAAGCCGAAGCCCTTGGCCAGCTCGCCGACGATCACGTTGCGCAGCGAGACGTCGTTCAGGATCGTGACCAGCTTGATGTGCTTGCGCGCCGCCTCGGCCGAGATGCCCATCGGCACGTCGTCGACGATCACGCCGATCTCGCCTTCGAAATCGATGCCCCAGGCCTCGTCGGCCAGCTCGATCTCGTCATTGGGCCCGATGAAGGAGTCCGAGCCGCCTTGGTACATCAGCGGATCGGTCCAGAAGCTCGGCGGCATCTCGACGCCGCGCGCCTTGCGCACCAGCTCGACATGGACGACGTAGGCCGAGCCGTCGGCCCATTGATAGGCGCGCGGCAAAGGGGCGGCGAGCGCGCTGGTATCAAGCTCGAACGAGCCCGGCGCCTTGTCGTCGCGCAGATTCTCGGCCAGCTCGGCGAGCCTGGGCGCGACGGTCGGCCAGTCCTCGAGCGCCTTCTGCAGCGTCGGCACGATGTTGCCGGCGCGGACGGCGCGCTTGAGCGCTCGGTCGACGACGATCAGCGTGCCGTCGCGGCCGCCTTCCTTGAGGGACGCGAGCTTCATCTCTTCTTCCTCGTTTCGTCCTCCTCCTCACCCTGAGGAGCACCGCGAAGCGGTGCGTCTCGAAGGGTGGGAAGCAGTCTCGGTGTCGCCCACCCTTCGAGACGCGGCCCTGCGGGCCGCTCCTCAGGGTGAGGTGGTGGTGTGGCGGCGCTTGCCTACTCGGCTGCGTGCTTCATCTCGGTAGGGCGCCACGACTTCACGTAGCCCTCGAACTCGACGCCGGCCGGCATCGCCGCGATGTCCACCGCGTCGCGCGTGTCGACCATCACCGCCACCTCGTCGGTCTCGGTGCGCGTGCCCTTGGTCGCGGCGTTGAACGCCTTGGGATGCGGCCCATGGGTGAAGCCCGACGGGTGAACCGTCATCATGCCGGGATGGATGTTGTCGCGGCTGAAGAAGCTGCCCTTGTGATAGAAGATCACTTCGTCGAAATCGTCGTTGTTGTGGAAGAACGGCAGCTTCAAGGCCTCCGGATCCGATTCGAACGGCCGCGGCACGAAGGTGCAGACGACGAATCGGCCGGCCACGAAGGTGGTATGCGCCGACGGCGGGAGATGGGCGCGATGGCTCATCAGCGGACGGATATCGCGCCAGTTGATGCGCACGACGCTGAGATCGCCGTGCCAGCCGACCACGTCCAGCGGATTGAACGGATAGGTCACGG
>VBAF01000483.1 GCA_005884705.1 Alphaproteobacteria bacterium | reverse complement strand
CCGTTGCACGAGCCGGCATCGACCTCGCGGATCGACAGCGAGCGGCCGAGCCGTCGGCGCGCGCGTTCGCCGAGCGACCGGGCGATCTCCTCGAGCGCCGCGGTCCCCGGCGCCGGCGGCGCGATGGTGGCCTTGCCCTTGAGCAGCGCGTCGAGCAGGAACGATCTCATGGTCGGCGCCTCATAGATCGTGGCCCGAATAGGAGCAGTTGAACGACTTGTTGCAGAGCGGGAAGTCGGCGACGATGTTGCCCTCGACGGCGGCTTCGAGCAGCGGCCACTGGAACCAGCTCGCGTCGCGCGCATGGACCCGGGCGAGCCGCCCGTCCTCGCCGATCCGCACGCTCAGGAAGACATCACCGCGAAACGCCTCGACCAGCGCCGCACCCTCGCCCGCAGCGAGCGGCGGCGGCGCGTTCGCGATCGGCCCCGGCGCCAGCCGATCGAGCAGCCGGTGCACGATCCCGAGGCTATCCACGATCTCGTCCATCCGCACCAGAAGCCGCGCGTCGACGTCGCCCGCGGTCCGCGTCCTGAGGTCGAAGGCAAGCTCGCCATAGGGCGCGTAGGGGAAAGCCTTGCGTGCGTCGAAGGCGCGGCCCGACGCGCGGCCGACGAAGCCGCCGGCGGCGTACTGGCGCGCCAGCTCGGGCGAAACGACGCCGGTGGTGACCGTACGATCCTGCAGCGACGGGAGGGAATCGTAGACCCGCTGGATTTCGGCGCGGGTCGCCTCGAGCCGACCGAGCAGGCCGCGAACCTGCCCGATGCCGTCGCTCGACAGGTCGACGGCGACGCCGCCCGGCACGATGCGATCCATCATCAGGCGATGGCCGAAGCAGGCGTCGGCGACCGCGAGCACGTCCTCGCGCTGCAGGGCGCACCTTGCATGGATGGTGAGGACGCTGGCGTCGTTGCAGATCGCACCGACGTCGCTGATATGGTGCGCCAGCCGCTCCAGCTCCGCCATGACCGCGCGCAACAGCACGGCGCGCGGCGGCGGCGTCCAGCCGAGCGCCGCCTCGACGGCGCGCGCGAAGGCCCAGGCATAGGCCACCGTGCTGTCGCCCGAGATGCGCCCGACGATGCGGGCGCCGCGCGCGATGTCGGCGCCGACAAGCAGCCGCTCGACGCCCTTGTGCGCGTAGCCCAGCCGCTGCTCGAGCCGCACCACCGTCTCGCCGTTGGCGGTGAAACGGAAATGGCCCGGCTCGATGATGCCGGCATGGATCGGGCCGACGGCGATCTGATGCAGCCCCTCGCCTTCGGACGGCAGGAAGCCGTAGCGCGCTTCGCTCGCCCGGCCCAGCCAGCGGCCATGGTCGAGCCACGGCCGCGGATCGGGCAGGCCGAGCGGCTGCACGCCATAGAGGTCGCGCATCGCCCGCTCGAGCCGCATCGCCGGCGGATGGTAGACGGACACCGACGGATAGACGCCGGCCTGGGTCTCGAGCGAGACAATCGCCCGCCGGTTGGCGGTACTCAGCGCCATGCGCATGCGCTCGCCGTCGGCCCACAGCGCGCTGAGATCCTGCAGACCCGCCGCGCAGCCCTCGGCCAGGCCCGTCCAGGCCTCGGGGCCGACGTCGAGCCGGACATAGCCGTCGGGCCCGGCAGCGCGGCCGGCAGCGAGCTCGATCAGGTTGGCGGCGGCGCTCATCCCAGCAGCTCTGCGGCGCGCCGGAACCAGACAACCAGCACCGGCGGCAGATAGATGCCGGCGCCGAGCACCAGCAGCAGGTGCAGGACCATGGGCACGGACGAGGCGTCGACGCGATGCGCCGGGCCCACGGGCTCGCCGAAGATCGTGCCTTGCAGGCGCATCAGCAGGGCGCCGAAGCCGACCAGCAGCCCGAAGGCGGGCAGCACGGCAAGCCATGGCTCGCGTGCGAAGGTCGTGGTCAGGATCAGGAATTCGCTGGCGAAGACGCCGAACGGCGGCATGCCGCAGATCGCCAGCACGGCCAGCGCGAAAACTACGGCGAGCCGCGGGTGAGTGACGCTCAGTCCCGTGATGTCGGCGATACGTTGGGTACCCTTGGCCTGGGCGATATGGCCGACGGCGAAGAAGATGCCCGACTTGGTCAGGCTGTGCATCGCCATGTGCAGCAGACCGGCGAAGTTGGCGAGCGGGCCGCCCATGCCGAAGGCGAACACGATCAGGCCCATATGCTCGATCGACGAGTAGGCGAACAGCCGTTTGATGTCGCGGCGCTGGTACAGCATGAAGGCGGCGAAGATCAGCGACACCAAGCCCATCACGATCATGACCGGGCCGGGGTCGAGCGCCGCCGGCTGGCCGGCCACGATCATCTTGAAGCGCAGCAGCGCATAGAGCGCCACGTTCAGCAGCAGGCCCGAAAGGACCGCCGAGATAGGCGTCGGGCCCTCGGCATGGGCATCCGGCAGTGCCGTAGCCGATCAGCAGGAAGATGAAGGCAAGATCGAGGATCGCCGGATCCATGCGCGCGGCGGCCGCCTGCAGCAGGCTCCAGGTCATCGCCGGTACGCCCTCGCCCAGCGCCGGCTGGCCCGCGAGGTAGATCAGGATGGTGCCGAAGAAGGCGAGCGATATGCCGACGCTCGCCAGGATGAAGTATTTCCATGCCGCTTCGATGGCCTGAGGCGTGCGATAGAGCCCGACCATCACCACCGTGATCAGCGTCGCGAGCTCCAGACCCACCCACATCACGCCGATATTGTTGGCGAGCAGGGCGACATTCATCGAGCCCATCATGGCCTGGAACATGGCGTGGTAGAATCGCACGAAGGTCGGCGGCAGGCGGCCGCTCTCGATCTCGTGGCCGATGTACGAAGCGCTGAACAGCGCAGTGGTGAAGCCGACCAGGGTGTTGATGGCGATGAAGACGATGTTGAACTCGTCGACGATGACGTAGTCGCCGACCCCGCTCTCGCCGCCGATCAGCAGCCACAGGCCGGCGGCGAAGGTCACTGCAGAAGCCAGCACGTTGGCGGCGGCGCCGATGCGGTAGCCGGGGATCGCCACGAGCACGAGCGCCGCCACGAAGGGCGCCAGCACGACGATCTGGTGGGCGGGGATCACCGGCGGTCCCCTCGCATGCGGTCGAGCGCATCGATGTCGACGGTGTCGAAGCGCTCGCGAATGCGGAACACGAAGACCGCGAACACGAACAGCGCGATCAGCACCGAGAAGGCGACGCTGACTTCGACGACGAGGGGCATGCCGCGCGCGCCCGTGGCGGCCAGGATCAGGCCGTTCTCCATCGACATGAAACCGACGACCTGGGTCACCGCGTTGCGGCGCACGATCATCATCAGGAAGCCCAGCAGGATGATGGCAAGCGCCAGCGCCAGCTCCTCGCGGGCGTGGCTGGCCGAACCCTGCGCCACCTTCAAGAACAGCGCCTGGGCGAGACCCGTGAGCGCCAGGCCGACGATCAAGGCGACGCCGACGCCGACGACCTTTTCGACCTCGCGATGGATGCCGAGCCGCGCCACTGTGCGGTGCAACGCCACGGGAATGACAATGCCTTTCAGGACAAGCGCGATGAGGGCTGTGATGAACAGGTCCGGCCGATCCTGCGACCAGGCCGACCAGGCGACCGCCAGGGCAAGCGTGATCGACTGCACGGCAAAGGCGTTGAGCACGGCGGCGATGCGCTCCTGGTAGAGCAGCGCGAAGCTCGTCACCAGCATCGCGCCGGCCAGCAGATGAGAGATCTCGTAGGTGTAGTTCACCCGACCGCCCCGCGCGTGAGAAACGCCAGCAGAATGGCGAGAAAGCCGAAGACGAAGGCGATGCCGACGAAATCGGGCAGGCGGAAGACCCGCATCTTGGCGATGCTCACTTCCCACACGCCCAACAGCGTCGCGCCGCCCAGCAGCTTCGCGGTCCAGGCCAGCAACCCGAGCGCCCAGCCACCGACACCCGCCGTCGCCGGTGCCATGCCGAAGGGCGCGAACAGACAGATCAGCAGGGAGAGGTAGAGGACGAGCTTGAGGTAGCTTGCCGCCTCGATCAGGGCGAGGTGCCGGCCGGAGTACTCGAGGATCATGGCCTCGTGGACCATGGTGAGCTCGAGATGCGTCACCGGATTGTCGACAGGGATGCGGGCATTTTCCGCCAGCGCCACGATGATCAGGGCAACCAGCGAAAGGGCGAGCGAGACCCGCACGGCGAACGGCTCGGCGATGAAGAAGTCGGCGACGCCGGCCAGCCGCGTCGTGCCGGCCGCGATGGCGAGCGTCAGCACGATCAGCATCATCGCGGGCTCAGCGAGCGTGGCGATCATCATCTCGCGCGACGAGCCGATGCCGCCAAAGCTGGTGCCGACATCCATGCCGGCCAGCGCCAGCAGAGCGCGCGCAGCACCCAGCAGCGCCACCAGCGCCACCACGTCGGCGGCCCAGTTGAACATCAGGCCATCAGGCCCGAGGCGAAGCTGGGAACGAGCGCCGCTGCCACCCAGGTCAGCGCGAAGATCAGCGAGGGCGCGGCACGGAACAGCCAGGACGCGCTGTCCGCCACCACCGATTCCTTACGCAGGAGCTTGGCAAGGTCGCGATAGCCCTGCAGCAACGGCGCACCCTGTCGGCGCATCAGCCGCGCCTTGACCCGGCGCACCACGCCGACGGCGAGCGGCGCGATCAGCAGCACGAAGACCATCTGGGCGCCCTGCGCCAAGAGCTGCACCACGAGATCGCCGATCATATCATCACCGCCGCGATCGACAGCAGAATGACCAGCGCCGTGAACATCAGCACCAGGTAGCGCCGGATCGTCAGGAATTGGAACACGTTGAGGCGCTCCGACAGCCTGAGTATGGCCCGCCCCGGCAAGGCGTAGAGCCCGTTCCATATGAAGTCGACGACGACGACCGAAAAGCGCGCCGGCCGGGTATCGCCGGGTGACGGTATCGCGACGGTTTCCCGGGCGGCGAAGGCAACGGCACCGTAAACGCGGCGCAATGGCTGGGCGAAACTCGACGCGGTGTACTGGGTGGCCGGAGACGGATCGGGAAATCCGCAGTCCCATGCCGGACCACGACGGGTGCGGCGAGCCGACAGGCGATGGACGACCAGCAGGGTCGTGAGCGACGCGACGGCCACGAAGAGCGCTATGATCGGCGCATCGTAGATGCTGCGGGCGGAATCGAAGGCGATCAAAGAGAACGCCGTAGGGCCGCTGCCAGGACCAGGCAATCCACTGCCGACGAGATTGCGCAGAACCGGCGCGAGCACCATCGCGAGCACGCTGCCGAACAACCCGCCCAGAATGCACAACGCCGCCAGCCCGCCCATGGCGATCTGCTGGACCAGGGGCACATCATGCGCACGCGCGGCCTCGATGCTGCGCGGCCGGCCAAGAAAGGCGATGCCGTAGACGCGCACGAAGCACGCCGCGGCCAGCGCGGCGGCCAGCGCCAGCATGGCGCCGATCGCCGGTGAGGCGAAACGCAACGCCGATTGCGGCAAGGCCGGCGCGGCGATCACCGCCTGGAACAACAGCCACTCCGAGACGAAACCGTTGAGCGGCGGCAGCGCCG
>VBAF01000482.1 GCA_005884705.1 Alphaproteobacteria bacterium | reverse complement strand
AACCGTCGGGCGGCGATTTTGCGAGCTTGGCGAGGCCAATGGTGCCGGCCGCGCCGGGCACGTTGTCGATCACCACCGGTTGACCCCAGGCCGCGGACCATTTCTCGGCCAGCAAACGGCCGACGACGTCGGAGACGCCTCCCGGCGGGAACGGCACGATCAGTCTGACCGGCTTTACGGGATAATCGCTTTCCGCGACCGCAGAACTGACGACAAGAAGAAGGGCCGCAAATACGACCGAGAATTTTACCTTCATCGTGTCCTCCCCCGTCGTTCAGGCTGTGACCCCAGCGAAATTTTGTCAACGCAGGTTCCGGAGGTCTTGGTATTTATCCTGCTGATCAGAGAACGAAGCTTCGAGCGAAGCCCATGCGCCTCACAGCTTTCCTCCCCATTCTTATGGGGAGGTGTCGCGGTAATCCGCGACGGAGGGGTCATGAGCAACGCGACTGCTGCTTATGACCCCTCCGTCGGCGTATGACGCCGCCACCTCCCCATCAGAATGGGGAGGAAAGGGCCAATCCACCTCTGCCGGAAAGACTCTAGCCTCTCAAGAAGCCGAGACAGCCTGTCTTCTCGAGGATGTCGGCGAGGCCCGACGCGTCCTTTGCAGCAGCGTATTTGCGCCGGATCTCCTGCAACGAGCGCGCATGGTACTTCTGCGGCTCCTGCGTCCACTGCGCTCCCGCGAGCGTCATGGTGAAGGTCTTCTCGCCTTTGGCGATCGCTTCGGCGTTGGCGGTCGACCATGGCAGGAACAGCCGGCCGACCTCTTCAGTCAGCAACGGCATCAAGCCCGGCGAAAGCGCCGCCCAGTTCTCGAACGGCCCCTCGGCTTTGGGCGAGACCATGCGCTGCACCCACGCCATGATATTGGGCGCGTTTCGCATGATAGCGGCCGGCGTCGGGTCGGTCGCCGCCTCGTAGAACTGCCCCCACAGGCCGAAGTCCGCCATCGCCGGCCGGCCGCCAAGGACGTAGGGCCGCGACGTCAGGTGCCTGTCGAGGATCTCCAGCGCCCGCTTGAACGACGCCTCGATCAGCGGCCGCGTCGTCGGGTTGGAGCCGACAAAACCGAGCCGGCCGGTCATGCGCTCGGCGACGGCGGCGCGGCCCTGCGCCACGGCGAGCGTCCCCTGCGCACCCACCATCTGCTGGGCGATGCGTTCGGCCGTCGCCCAGGTGTCGGGCACGTAGGCCCAGCGATAGTGGAACATCCACTTGTTGCCCCACTCGTCGCCGTACTCCTCCAGAAGCGCCGAGAGGAAGGCGAGCGCGGCATCGTCCGGCCGCAGCGATGGCGCGGCGACCTCCAGGCGTTCGATGATCGGCGTCGAATCCTGCAGGCCCTCGCCCTCGGGCGTCACCACCAGCGGAACCAGCGGCAGCTTGGCGTATTTCTGGAACTCGGCCTGGTTGGCGGGCGAGCGCAGCAGCCAGTCGTGCGGCAGTCCCTTGTAGCGGAAATAGGACCGCACCTTCACCGAATAGGGCGAAAGCTCCGAGCCGAAGACACGGTAGCCGCTCACAGCCAGCGCTTTCGCTTCACCCAAAGGAAAATGCTGCTCACGATCGCGGCGGCGACGAACCAGAACCACAGATAGCCGTGCGGCCAGCCGAGCTCGGGCATGTTGCCGGCGTCGCGATCGAAGTTCATGCCGTAGATGCCGGTGAGGAAGGTGAGCGGCATGAAGAAGACCGTGATCACGGCCATGGTCTTCATCACCTCGGACAGCCGGTTGGAGGCCTGCAGCAGGTAGATTTCCATCAGGCCGTTGCACATTTCGCGATAGCTCTCGAGCAGGTCGAGCACGGCCACCGAATGGTCGAAGCAATCGCGCAGATAGGTGCGCGTCTCGGGCATGATGAACGGCGTCTCGGGCCGCATCACCGACAGGATCGTCTCGCGCTCGGCCCATTCGATGCGATGGAAGACCACGAGAGCCCGCCGTGCCTGATGGATGTGACCGAGCGTGTTCTCGGTCGGATGGCCCAGCGCCTCGTCCTCCAGCGTCTCGAGGTGACTCGCCAGGGTCTCGATCAGCGGGAACTTGCGGTCGACGACCAGGTCGATCAGCGCATAGACGAGATAGTCGATGCCGAACAGGCGCAGCCGGCTGCCGGCGGTTTGCACGCGGTCGCGCACCGGCTTGAAGATGTCCTGCTTGTGGTCGTGGAACGAGACGACGTAGTTCTCGCCGAAGAAGATGCTGACCTGCCGCATGGTCAGCTCGCCGCCTTCGTAGACCGGATCGCTCAGCACGATGAAGCCCTGGCCTTCGTAGAGGTCGAGCTTGGCCCGCTGGTTGCCGTGGAAGACGTCCTCGAGCGCCAGCGGATGCAGGTTGAAGGCCATGCCGAGGTCGCGCAGCATCTCCGAGCTCGGCCGACCCGCGACGTCGATCCAGGTCCGGCCGGGCGTGCCGAGATGGAAGCGGCACTCGTCGACCTCGACGTTGTGCAGGATCTGGCAATCCTCCTGCGTGTACTCGACCAGGGTGAAATCGAGCGCCTCGTCGGGCACGGGCGCGCGGCCGGCCAGCGTGCCCGGCGCGGTGC
>VBAF01000481.1 GCA_005884705.1 Alphaproteobacteria bacterium | reverse complement strand
GGTTGAGCTTCTGGCCGAGGTCGACGATCTGCGCGTTCTGCTCCTTGGCCTTGACGTCGGCGGCCTCGAGCGCGGCGTTGAGGCGGGCGAGCTCGTCCTTCACCGCGTTGAGCTCGGCGGTCAGCCGCACGGTGTTGGCCTTCTGCTCGGCGGTCTGCTTCTGCTCCTCGCTCAAGTCGGAGAACAGCTTGCCCTTCTCGTTGTTGGCCGCCGCCAGCGCCGCCGCCAGCCGGGTGAGCTCGAGCCGCTGGCGCTCGACCTCCTTCTCCATGTCGGCGGCCGTGGCGCTCCTGGTCTCGATCTCGCGCGTGGCATCCTTCAGCATCGCACTGAGGCGATCGCGCTCGGCCTTCAGGTCGTCGGCGCTGCGGCGCTGGGCGGCGACGTCGGCCGTCAGTCGCTCGCGCTCGGCCTGGAGCTGGCGGCTCAGCAGGCTGAGCCGGGCGACGTCCTTCTGCAGATCCTCGGCCGAGCGCTTCTCGAGCGAGAGCTGGCTGGCGAGGTCGCCGACCTGCTTGTTGAGCGCATCGATCGCGGTCTCGCGAGTCGACAGCACGGTCGACAGGCTGAACTGCGCCACGCTGAAGATCGACAGCAGGAAGATCAGCACCATCAGGAGCGTGGTCAGCGCATCGACGTAGCCCGGCCAGGTATAGTCGGCGCTCTCGCGGCGGCGGGAGATGGCGGCCATGCGCTATTCGCCCGTCGGCGCTTCCTGGCCCGGCGCGCTGGCGAGCGCGATGGTGCGGGCGAGCAGCCGGATCTCGCCGCGGATCTCGTCGGCCAGCGCCATGCGGTTCTGCGCGGTGTCCTCGACCAGGTGCGCCAGATGGGCCTCGATGTTGCGCCGGTGCGTCGCGATCGAATCGCGATCGAGGTCGGCGAAGCGGTCGGCGAGCTTGCCGACCGAGACCTTCATCTCCTCGGCGAGCGCGCTGCGGTTGCGCGCGCTCTCCTCGACCAGCCGGGCGAGCTGGCCTTCGAGCGAGCGCTGCAGGTTGGCGAGCGCCTCGCGATCGGCCGCGCTGTCGGGACGGCCGGGCAGGCGGGCGATCGCGCGGTTCACGTCCTCGACGATCTGGCTGCGGTTGCGCGCCTGGTCCTCGGTCAGGCGCTCGAGGCCGGCGCGCAGCTCGTCGCCGACGGCCGTGCGGCTGCGCAGCGTCTCCTCGACCAGCCGGGCGAGGTGGTTCTCGACGTTGTGTTGATGCGCCGCCCGGGTCTCGCGGTCGGACTCGGCGGTGGCCGAGCGCTCGGACAGGCGCGCCACGGCGCCACGCAACTCGATCGACAGCTCGGTGAAGCGGGCGAGCAGGTTCTGCTGCGCGCGCATCGTCTCGGCCAGCGCCGCCAGCCGCTCGACCAGCGTCGCGTTGCTGGCGACAGTCGCCTGCCGGCTGTCCTCGAGGCGCTGCACGGCGCGGATCAGCCCGTCGACGCCCTCGACGTTGCGCTCGAGCAGAGCCTCGACATAGGCCGGCACGCTCTGCCCGGCGATCGGCGACAGGCTCGAGCCGCCGAGGCTGGTGGCGCTCGCCATCCACTGCTCGAGCTCGCTGTGGAAACGGCCCTGCGCCTGGCTCGCCTGCAATTCGAGGAAGCCCAGCACCAGCGAGCCGGAGAGACCGAACAGCGAGGCGCCGAACGCCGTCGACATGCCCTTGAGCGGCCCTTCGATGCTGCCCTTGAGCCTGGCGAACATCTGCACCGCGTCGCCGGCATTGACCTGCAGGCCGTTGATCGCATCGGCAACCGCGCCGATGGTCTGCAGCAGGCCCCAGAAGGTGCCGAGCAGGCCGAGGAAGATCAGCAGGCCGATCATGTAGCGGGCAAGCTCGCGCCGCTCGTCGAGCCGCGTGGCGATGCCGTCCAGCACCGCGCGCGCGGCGGTCGGCGACAGCCGGATCTCGTCCTGGCGCTCGCCCAGCATGGCGGCCATCGGCGCCAGCAGGTTCACCGACTCGGCCGGCGGCGGCGGTGCATCGGCCTCGCGCGCCTGGTAGCGGCGCATCCACTTGATCTCCGGCCACAGGATGACGACCTGGCGGAAGATGAAGAAGATGCCGAGCAGCAGCACCGCCAGGATCACGCTGTCGAGCGTCGGCGTGTGCGCGAAGATGCGCAGCAGGTCCTCGTGCAGCACCCAGGCGAGCCCCGCCACCGCGGCGAGGAACACCAGCATGCGAATCAGGTAGGGGAAGGGGCTGCTCATGCGCTCGGTCACGGCACCGTCACGTCGACCCGCTCCTTGGGGGCGGTGCGCGCCGGCTGGGCGCTGGCGCTCACCTCGATGCGCGCCTTGACCCCCTGGTCGATCAGGTAGCTGCGCACCGACAGCGCGCGGGCGAGCGCCATCCTGCGTGCCTCACCGGTGTCCTCGCCGCTGGCATAGCCGCGCACCTCGATCTGGCGCCCGTCGCCCGCCGATAGCGACTTGGCGAGAACCTCGAGGGCGCCGCGGCCGGCCGCGGCGATCTCGACCGATTGCGGCTCGAAGGGGACGGTGACGGAAGGCGCAGCCGGGCTCTGCTGGGCAGCGGCTGCGGCCGCGCCCAGGCCGGCTAGGGCGAAGGCCAAGCTCCGCAC
>VBAF01000480.1:1676-5371 GCA_005884705.1 Alphaproteobacteria bacterium | reverse complement strand
TTTCCTGGCGCCGGGCGATCCGACGCACAAGCGCTACCTGAAGCGCGACGGCATGACCTTCTGCAACATCTACCTCCACGACTATTGCCACTTGGCCGGCGTCTACCTGCCGCGCGTGTGGTGGAACGACGCCGCGCTGGTGTCGATCAGGAACGGGCAATCAGTTACGCCCAAGCTCGGCCCCACGGTCCATGAGGTGGTGGTGAACGAGCTGGTCGGCTGGCTGGGCAAATTCGCGGCCGGCTTCGGCTGGCGCCGCAGCACCTCGCTCACCGAGTTGCAGGACGCGGCGAATGCCGGGTCGGTGGCGATCATCGCCGCCCAACACAAGGTGCCGGGTCATCACGGCCACATCGTCGCGATCGTGCCGGAGACGCCGACCCATCGCGCGCTGCGCAGCGGCAGCGACGTGACGACCCCGCTGCAAAGCCAGGCGGGATCGGACAATTTCGACTACGGCACGCCGCTACCTCACTTCTGGACGTCGAGCGAGCATATCAATCCGCAGTTCTGGATCCACGCCTAGAACGTCTCCTTGCGCCCGGCTCGGCGTCGATCATCTGGATCGAGCTCTGGCCGAGCGCCGCCTTGAACTCGGCCGGCGTGCCCTTGAGGAAGGGGTTGCTGGCATAGTGCATTGGCCAGGCCATCTTGGGGTTGATCAGCTTGGCGGCGTAGGCCGCGTCCTTGGGGTCCATCACGTAGTGGCCGCCGATCGGGATCAGGATCAGGTCGGGCCTGTAGTACTCGCCGATCCACTTCATGTCGCTGAACACGCCGGTGTCGCCCATGTGGTAGATCTTGAAGCCGTTCTCCATCTGGATGATGAAGCCGACCGGCTCGCCGGCCGGATAGCTGGTGTCCTTGCCGCTGTCGTCCTTGAGGATCATCTCCGACGAATGCTCGGCGTGGGTCATGGTGATCCTGACGCCCGGGAAGGGCTCGATGGTACCGCCCTTGTTCATGCGCGGCACGAGGTTGGCCGGCATCTTGCCGAGCGTGGCCAGCCACTGGTTCATGCCGGACGGTCCCCAGATCGGCGCGTTGTTGGTCTTGGAGATCTCCATGGCGTCGCCGAGATGATCGCCATGACCGTGCGTCACCAGGATGACGTCGACCTTGCCGATCTTGGAGAGATCCTTGAGCTCGGGCGGAATCTTGGTCGCGCCCATGATCCACGGATCGATCATGATCACCTTGCCGCCCGGCGTCGTGATCTTGAAGGCGGCCTGGCTGTACCACAGCAGCTCGGTCTTGCCCTGTTGCGCCTGCCCGGCGCTCGCGAACGCCAGGCAAGCCGCGGCCAGCGTTCCCAGAAGACGTAAAATCATTGGCGCTTCTCCCTTTCACTGCAGGGAGGCTAGCGCGGTTCCTCCCGGCGAAAGAAGTCGCTTTTCCGTGAGCCGCATTCGCCTACGATGCGGCGTAGCATGACGAAGGAGATCGCCCGCCAATGAGCATCAAGGGCAAGGCCTACATTGCCGGCATCTACGAACATCCGACGCGACTGGCCACGGACATCTCGCTGGCGCAGATCCACGCCCAGGTGGCGAAGGGCGCGCTGGAGGATGCCGGCCTCACCAAGGACGACGTCGACGGCTACTTCTGCGCCGGCGACGCGCCGGGGCTGGGGCCGATGTCGATGGTCGAGTACATGGGCCTCAAGCCCCGCCACGTCGACAGCACCGACACCGGCGGCTCGTCCTACGTGCTGCATGTCGGCCATGCCGCCGAGGCGATCGCGGCGGGCAAGTGCAAGGTGGCGCTGATCACCCTGGCCGGCCGGCCGCGTGCCGACGGCATGGCAACCGGCACGGTGCCGCGCAGCCGCGGCGGCACGCCGACGCCCGACGAGCCGTTCGAATTCCCCTACGGGCCGACCGTGGTGAATATGTACGCCATGTGCGCGATGCGCCACATGTACGAGTTCGGCACCACGGCCGAGCAACTCGCCTGGATCAAGGTCGCAGCCTCGCACCACGCCCAATACAATCCGCATGCGCTGCTGAAGGACGTCGTCACGGTGGAGGAGGTGGTGAACTCGCCGATCATCTCCGATCCGCTGCACCGGCTCGACTGCTGCGTCATCACCGACGGCGGCGGCGCGATCGTCGTCGTCGCGCCCGAGATCGCTGCCAAGCTCAAGCGGCCCAAGGTCAAGCTGATCGGCGCGGGCGAGTTCGTGAAGACCCAGATGGGCGGCAAGGTCGACCTCACCTACTCGGGCGCGCGTTTCAGCGGCGCGACGGCCTTCGCCGAGGCGGGCGTCAAGCCCTCCGACATCAAGTTCGCCGCGATCTACGACAGCTTCACCATCACCGTGCTGATGCAGCTCGAGGACCTCGGCTTCTGCGAAAAAGGAAAAGGTGGCGCGTTCGTATCGGACGGTAACCTGATCGCGGGCACCGGCAAGTTGCCGTTCAATACCGATGGAGGCGGGCTGTGCAGCAACCATCCGGGCAATCGCGGCGGCCTCACCAAGGTGCTCGAGGCGGTGCGCCAGCTCAGGGGCGAGGCGCATCCCAAGGTGCAGGTGAAGAACTGCGATCTCGCGGTCGCGCACGGCACCGGCGGCTCGCTTGGCCTGCGCCACGGCAGTGCCACCGTCATTCTGGAGAGGGAGTAGTCCGATGGCCGAGAGCAAGGATCGAAAGCTGCCCGCGCCGTCGGTCAGCCAGGAAACGCAGGCCTATTGGGACGCCGCCGCGAAGGGCAAGCTGCTGGTGAAGAAGTGCACCGCGTGCGGCCAGGCGCACCATTATCCGCGCCTCCGGCAAGGGCACGATCTACTCGTATTCGGTGATGCGCCGCGCGCCGGTGCCCTACGCCATGGCCTATGTGACGCTGGCCGAAGGCCCGCGCATGGTGACCAACATCGTCGATTGCGACTTCGACAAGCTGAAATGCGAGCAGTCGGTGAAGCTGGTCTTCAAGCCGACCGATGGCGGCCCGCCCTTGCCGATGTTCACGCCGGCCTGACCGGCGATGAGGCGGCCGCGCCTCCCGATCGTGGCCATCGCCTGCGTGGCGGCGCTCGCTCCGGCCGCACGGGCGCAACCCCTGGAAACGGCGGGCGCCACGACCTGCGACGTGCGCGCCTTCGCCATCGACCCCGACTCCAAGGGCACCAACGTCCGGAGCGGGCCGCGCGCCAATGCGCCGGTCATCGGCCGCCTGGTGCCGCTCACCCGCATCGAGCGCGACACCCTGGTCGGTGTGGAGTTCGACATCGTCGGCTCGAAGGAGGGCTGGCTGCTGATCCGCAACGGCCGGCCCGAAGGCGGCCTCATCCTCGACGCCGCGCACAAGGCCGACGGCCGGGGTTGGATTTCCGGCCGGCTGGCCGCCACCACGCTCGCCCTGCCCGCGTTCCGCTCGGCGCCGCGCCGCGACGCCCCGGAAGTCGCACGCTTGATGGGCGACATCTCGGGCCCCGACGGCAGCTGGGGCCCCTACAGCGTCGCCATCTCGGCGGTGCACGGCTGCGAGGGCGGCTACATCGAGGTCACCGTGACGCGGCCGCGCGGCAAGCCGGCGCGCGGCTGGTCCTACAAGCCGTGCGCTGCCCAGCTCACGACCTGCGACGGCGGCATGACGGAGTGACGAGTCAGGCCTCGGCCATGCCGGCCAGGCGCATGCCCTCGTACAGCCGCTCGCGCTGCGCGAGGTACGTCGGATGTGACGACTGCGCGTTG
>VBAF01000480.1:0-1663 GCA_005884705.1 Alphaproteobacteria bacterium | reverse complement strand
GCGCTGCCGGCGCGCGTATAGGCGGCGAAGGCCGCTCGCGCCTCTGGCCCGCGGCCCTGTTGCCCGTAGGCCGCGGCAAGGAACAGCTGCGACGGCGCATAGCCCGGGCTGAGCGCCACTGACTTGCGCAGCGCGTCGATCGCCTGGGCATCGTCACCCAGCAGGAAGGCGGTCCAGCCGACGCCGTATTGGCCGATGAACAGCAATGGATCGCGCGGGCTGAGCCGGACGCCGTCCTTGAAATGCGCCAGCGCCTCCTCGCTGCGGCCGGCCAGCACCTTGGTGATGCCAAGCGTGGTGTAGGCGATCTGCATGTTGGGATTGAGCCTGAGCGCCGCCTCGACATGGTCGATCGCCTCGTCGAAGCGATGCTGCATGCGCCGTACGAAGCCCATGGCGTAGTGGCTGGCCGCATCGTGCGGATCGAGTGCCAGCGCCTTGCTCGCCAGCGCCTCGGCGCGGGCCAGATCGCCGTCCGCGTCGGCAGTCCACAGCGAGACGATGCTGATGGCGAGCCCGGTCGCCAGCCCGGTCATCGCCGGCACGCTGTCGGCGTCGAGCGCCACCGCGCGCTCGTAGAGGGCGTTGGCGGCCAGCAGGTTGTCCTTCGACCAGCCGCGATTCCAGGCGGCTCGCGCCTGCAGCTCGAGGTCGAAGGCCTGCGGGTTGATCTTGAGCTTGCGCCGCCGGCTCTCGGCCTCGACCAGCTTGACGCCCAGCACGCCCGAGAGCTCGAGGGTAATCGAGTCCTGCACGGCGAACAGGTCGGTGATGTCGTGGTCGAAGCGGTCGGCCCACAGATGGCCGCCGCTCTCGGTGTCGACCAGCTGTGCCGTGACGCGCACCCTCTGGCCGGCCTTGCGCACGCTGCCCTCGAGCACGTAGCGCACGCCGAGCTCGCGGCCGACCTGCTTCACGTCGACGGTGCGGTCGCGATAGGTAAAGCTCGACTGGCGGGCGATGACGAAGAACTCGCGCACCCGGGACAACGCGGTGATCAGCTCCTCGACGATGCCGTCGGCGAAGTAGGCCTGGTCGGCATCGCCACTCATGTTCTGGAACGGCAGGATGGCGATCGACGGCTTGTCGGGCAGCGCCGGCGCCGCGGCGGGGGCCCGCGGTGCCGAATCGTCTAGGCGGGCGCGGAAGACGCGCACCGGGCGAGCGATGTTCTTCAGCTGATGTTCGCCCGCGTCCTCGAACACCGTCGCGAGCTTGTCGCGCACCTGCTGGTACGCCGCCTCCGAGATGCAGATGCCGCCCGGCTCCGCGAGCGCCTCGAGCCGGGCCGCCACGTTGACGCCGTCGCCCAGGATGTCGTCGCCCTCGATTACCACGTCGCCCAGGTTGACGCCGATGCGCAGCCGCATGCGCCGGTCTTCGGCGACGTCCCGGTTGCGCTCGACCATCACCGTCTGGATGGCGTCGGCCGCTTCAACCGCGTCGACGACCGACGGGAACTCGGCCAGGAAGCCGTCGCCGGTGCCCTTGACGATGCGCCCGCCGCGCGTCGTCACCAGGGGATCGATCGCGGCGCGCAGCTCACGCAGGGCGAGCGCGGTGCCGGCCTCGTCGAGCCCCGTCAGCCGGCTGAAGCCGACACCGTCGGCGATCAGGATGGCGGCCAGCCGGCGTTCGATGCGGTCGTTCGGCGCGGACATCG
>VBAF01000479.1 GCA_005884705.1 Alphaproteobacteria bacterium | reverse complement strand
CGGACTGGAACATGCTGGGCTTCATCGTGCGTGAGCGCGACGACGGGCCGCCGATCGATCATCGCTTCGCGCTCTGCCATCGCTCGCAGTACGAGATCATCGACACCTGGCATGCAATGGGCCTCGCCGGCACGGGTTCCAAGGACGTTGCGACCACCAGGCTATACGTGCCGGAGTACCGAACCATCTCCGCCTGGGCGATGAACGGCAAACCCCATGCGGGCTCTGCGGTCAATCCGGGTCTGCTGTGGAAGCTGCCGCTGCTCGCGCTGGGGCCGTATGTGTTGTCGGGAGTCATGCTGGGCTGCGCGCAGGGCGCGTACGAGCACGTCGTCGGCGCGGCGCGCAAACGCAACGCCACCTCGACCGGCCAGCCGGTCGGCATGAGCCAGGCGATCCAGATCAAGGTCGCTGAGGCGAGCGCGCGCATCGACACCGCCGAGACGCTGATGCGTAATGTCTGCGAGCATGCCATGGCGGTCGCGCGCGGCGGCCAGGAGGTCCAGCACGCGGACAAGCTGCGCTACCGGCGCGATGCCTTTTTCTCGGTGCGGATGTGTTTCGAAGCCGTGAACATCCTGATGAACGTCTCGGGCTCGAGCGGCCTCTATCTCAAGAATGCGGTGCAGCGCCTGTTCCGCGACGCTCACGCCTGCAACGCGCACGTCATGTTCTCACCCGACGTGCAGGCGCCCTTGTTCGGATCGCACGCGCTCGGCATGTCCGGCCCGCCACCCTTGATGTAGAACGAGCGAATGTCCAAGCGTCTGGGGTTCTTCACACGGTTGCTCGACGAGACGACGGCCGCGGAGCGGTATCGGCTGGCGACCGCGCAGATCGTGCAGGCCGAGCGCAGCGGCTTCGACTCGGCGTGGATCGCGCAGCACCATTTCCATGAGCCCGAGGGCGGCTTGCCCGCACCCTTCGTGTTCCTGGCGCACGCAGCCGCCGCCACCTCGCGCATCCGGCTCGGCACCGGGATCGTGACCTTGCCGCTCGAGCTGCCGGTGCGGGTCGCCGAGGATGCGGTCGTGCTCGACCTGCTGTGCGACCACCGCCTCGAAGTCGGTGTCGGACCCGGCGGCAATCTGACGGCGTTCAAGGCGTTCGGCCTCGATGCCGGCGATCGCCATCGGTTGATGAACGCCAATCTCGATCTGATGCGCGCGGCCTGGGCGGGCGGGCCATTGCCGGGTGGGGACACGCTCTATCCGTCGAGCCCGACCTTGGTCGATCGCATCTGGCAGGCGACCTTCACGATCGAGGGCTCGCGCCGCGCCGGCGCGGCGGGCGACGGGCTGATGCTGTCGCGCACCCAGCCGCGCCAACCGGGCGCGCCGTTCATCCCGCTCGATGCCATGCAGAACCCGATGCTCGACGCCTATTTCGCGGCGCTGCCAGAGGGACGGGCGCCGCGCATCCTCGCCTCGCGCACCATCTTCGTGGTCGACGATCGCAAGGACGCCTATCGCTTCGCCGAGGCCGGCCTGCCCCGGCTGGTCGCCAAGCGCGCGGCGATGGGTGGGCCCGCGCCGAAGGGCTCGGTGCAGGATCTGATCAGGGCGTTCGACGTCCATCTCGGCACGGCCGACGAGGTGATCGATTCGTTGCGCAAGGACACCACCCTGTTGCGCGCCACCGATCTCACCATGCAGGTCCATTCGATCGATCCGCCGCACCCCTTCATCCTGCGCTCGATCGAGCTGATGGCGGACAAGGTGGCGCCCGCGCTAGGCTGGGTGCGCGACGCGGCCGCGAGCGTGCGCCGCCGAGTTGCCTGAGGAAGAGGAAGATGGAAGCCGACGTCATCGACATCCTGGCCGGCCTGTTGCCCGGCTCGCCGCTCGACACGGTGCGGCGGACGCGCCGGCCGACCGCCCGCGCGCAGGCGCAGAAGAGCTACGACTCGCTGTTCCGGCCGGGCGACTATGGCGGCTTCGGCCCGCTCGAGCGCTGCGCGGTCGCGGTGTTCGTCGCCGGCCTGCACGGCCAGGACGGCATCAAGGGTTTCTATGCCGACAAGCTCAGAAGCTCGGCCGCGACCGAGGCCACGCGCGCGGCGATCGATGCGGAGATCGCCGCCGCCAAGGGCAAGGGGCCTTACGGCGCCTATCCAAAAGGCCCGCTCAGCCGGGAGGACGCCAAGGGTCCCGTCCATCGCGTCGCCGACACGCACCGGGAGGCGCTGGGGCCGCGGCTCGCGGCGGCGTTCGAGCACGTCCACATGCTGGTCTTCCATCCGCGCGACGCCGACGCAGCTCGTTGCCTTCCTGTCCTTCCAGATCCGGGTCGTGGCGGGCCTTCGGGTGCTCGCCGGCAAGTCTTCGTGAGGGCGCCATGACCGACAAGACCGTCCCGCAATCCGGCCACGTCGTGCCGGCCGTCTTCACCCGCGACATGCTCGACTGGCTGCCCTGGCTCGAGCCGGTGGCGGCCGGCGAGATGAGCGAGCGGCAGCTCGCCAGCCTGGTCGACGCCGCGCGCCTGAAGTCGGACTACTTCCGCCTGCTGGCGCGCGATCCCGACGTGCTCGAGGCGCGCACCCGGACCGACAAGGACATCTTCTACAATCCCGACGCCGGCCTGCCGCGCGCCGAGCGCGAGCTCGCCGCCGCCGCGACCTCGCGGCTGAACGGCTGCATCTACTGCGCCTCGGTGCATGCGCGCTTCGCCGCGACCTATTCCAAGCGCGCCGCCGATGTCGACCGGCTGCTGGCCGAGGGCGTCGGCGCCGATCTCGACACGCGCTGGAACGCCATCGTCGCCGCCGCGGCGGCGCTCACCGAGACGCCGATCTCGTTTGGCCCCAAGCACGTCGATGCGTTGCGCGCGGTTGGGCTCGACGACGAGGCCATCGTCGACGTCATCAACGCCGCCTCGTTCTTCAACTGGGCCAACCGCCTGATGCTGTCGCTCGGCGAGCCGACTCCGGCCGCTTGAGCTACTGCGACAGCCAGAAGGTGTCGGGCTTGTAGAGGCCGATATAGCCGCCCGGATCCCAGGCGTAATAGCCTTCCTTGGGCACGTTCCTGACCTTCGGCCCGACCAGTGCCGATCGAGAACACCTGGTCGGCGTTGGTCTCGAGGATCTGGTCCCAGGCCTGGCGCCGGGTCGCCTCGTCGGTCGAGGTCTCCCAGTGGCGCAGGTACTCGAGCAGGATGCAGGCTTCCGGCATGTCGCACTTCTCGCCCTGCTTGCCCTTGCTCTCGATGAACATGCCCCAGCGCGACCATTGCAGGCCGCCCTGCATGGTCGGCGCGAACTCCTTGGGGCTGGTGTCGACCGTCGGCACCGCCGTGGTGATGCCGGCATAGGCGGTCATCATCGCCTCGCCCGAGAAGGTGCGCAGCCGGAAGTTCTCGCGGGTCTGCGGCTTGAACAGCAGCTTGATGCCGACCTTCTTCCACTGGTCGGCGATCAGCGACAGCGCGTCGGCGTCCTCGGTCTCTTCGCTGGCATGCTCGACGATGAGGATGGCGGGCCGGCCGTCGGACATCAGGCGGGTGCCGAGATCGTTGCGCTTGGTGAGGCCGATCTCGTCCAACAGCCGGTTGGCAAGCTTGAGATCGTGGGTTGCCCATTTGCTGGCGTACTCCGGCTTGAACAGCACCGAGCGCGACATGATCGTGTTGTTGGACGGCTTGGCGAGGCCGATATAGACGACCTCGTTCAGCTCGTCGCGATCGATCGCCAGCGACAACGCGCGCCGGAAGCGGACATCGCGCATAAGCTTGCGCCAGCCGTCGTCCTTGATGTTGAGGTTGGGATAGAGCGCAAGCTGCGAGCCCGAGCCCGATTCCCACAGGCGCACGTCGACACGCGAGCTCTTGCTGCTCTTCCGCAGGAACGTGTAGTCGCGCATGTTGAGATAGCGCGGCTGCAGGTCGGCCTCGCCCAGCCCCGCCTTGGCGGGAATCAGATTGGTCGCCGCCACGGTGAAGACCACGCGGTCGAGATAGGGCAGCTGCTGGCCGTTGTCGTCGATGCGGTAATAGTACGGGTTGCGCTCGAACACGAAGCGCTGCGCCGGCGCCGGCGTCATCAGCTTCCAGCCATTGAGCGTCGGCAGGTCGGGATTGTCGTTGTTGTACATCACGTCGACGCGGCGGTGGATCTGCACCCAGTTGCCGGCCTGGCCGCCGCGCGACTGCTTGGCGATCTCCTCCATCGGCGTGTAGCGCTTGTGGAACTTCTTGAGGTAGTGCGCCGGCCGGAACAGCCACAGCGGTGCCGCCCGCGCCTGGCTCTCGATGAAGTAGGGATTGGGCTTGTCCCAGCTGTACTTGATGGTCAGCGGATCGATGATCTCGACCTTGGGCGGCTGGCCGTCGACCATCAGCTCGATACCGGGCCCGCCGGGCGACAGCTCCTTGTCGTTGGCGACGTCCTCCCAGAAGTAGCGGAAATCCTCGGTAGTGAAGGGTGCGCCATCCGACCATTTGTGGCCGGGTCGCAGGTGGAAGGTGAACTCGCGGCTGTCCTTGACCTCGTAGCTCTGCAGGATGTCGGGCTGCAGCTTGAACTGGTCGTCATAAACGATCAGCCGCGCATTGGCGTAGAGCGTCATCAGCCTGGTGTCGCGCGCATTGGCGACCAGCATGTTGACCTGGCCGCCCATCTGCCCCGGCCCGTCGGCGCCGGCGAAGTGCTTGACGACCGACGGCGCCTCGGGAATGCGCTTGGCGACCGGGGGCAGCGCGCCCGACTTCACTTGATCGGCGAACAGCGGCGTTTCCCGCAACGCGGGCAGCGGATCGGCCTCGGCGAGGGCTGGCCCCCACAGGGCAAGGGCGATCGCCGCCGTGAAAACCCGCCGCTTCATGCTCGAAATCCTCGCTACTCAGCCTTTGCGCCCGAAGACCTTACCAGTTCCGTCCAGCGCGCGGCATCACGCTTGATGAAATCCCCGAAAGCATCGGTCGAGAGCGGCAGGGCGGCGAGCCCGACCTCGCGCAGCCGTTGCACGAAAACCGGGTCGGCCAGCGCCTTGTTGAGTTCGCCGTTGAGCCGCGCCGCGATCGGCGCGGGCAGGCCCGCCGGCCCCACGATCGACATCCAGGGTTGCAGGTCGAGGCCCGGGAAGAAGGTGGTGATCGGCGGCACCTCGGGCAAGGTCGGATCGGAGCTGGAGCCGGTGACGGCCAGCACCTTTAGCTTGCCCGCCTTGATCGGCGCCAGCGCCACGGCAGCATCGAGGAACATGAAGTCGAAGCGGCCCTCCATCAGGTCGAGCAGCGCCTTGGCCGAGCCGAGATAGGGGATGTGGGTGGCCGAGAAGGGCGCCTTCGAGCGCATCAGCTCGACCAGCAGGTGATGCGCCGTGCCGACGCCGGGCGAGCCGTAGGAATAAGCGTCGGGCCTAGCCTGCAGCACCGTCACCAGCCCCGTGGGATCGGCGACCGGCAGATCCGGACGGCAGACCAGGAACAGCACCACCCGGCCCATCATCGCCACCGGGGCGAAGTCGGTGTGGTGGATCAGCGGCTTGGTGTAGAGGGCGGGCGTGATGCAGAGCGTGCTGACGGTCGCCAGCAGGAGCGTATGGCCATCGGCCGGCGCCTTGGCGACGAACGAGGCGCCGACCTGGGTCGCCGCGCCCGGCTTGTTGTCGATCACCGCGGGCTGGCCAAGGCCTGCCTGCAGGCGCTCGCCGACCAGCCGGCCCAGCACGTCGGTCAGGCCGCCCGGCGGATAAGGCACCACGATCCTGATCGGCTGGCTCGGCCAGGTTTGCGCGCGCGCCGCCGCGGGCAGCGCGAGCGTTGCTGCGGTCAGCCCATCCTTCGAGACGCCGCGCTTCGCGCGGCTCCTCAGGATGAGGGAGTGCCTCAGCCGCATCCTAGTAGCGATCGAAGGCGCGCTTGGGGCCGGGGCGGGTGCCTTCGGCGATCGCGGGCTTGACCGTGCCGTTGGCCGGCACCGTGTCTTGCGTGTAGGCGCCGCTCACGCCCGTTGGCCTGTCGCCCTTGACCGTGACCCGCTCCATCGTCCGCCGTGCCGGATAGTAATCGTGGCTGGCGTAGTGCTGCACCGAGCGGTTGTCCCACATCACCATTGTGTTGGGCTGCCACTTCACGCGAAGCTGAACCTCGGGGATGGTGGCCTGGCGGTAGAGGAACTCGAGCAGCGCGTCGCTCTCGTCGGCCTTGAGGTCCTTGATGCGGGTGCAGAACTGGCGATTGACGTAGAGCACCCGCCGTCCCGTCACCGGATGCACGCGCACGACGGGATGCCACGGGTTGGGGAAATCGTCCTCGAGCTTGCGCAGCTTGGCGCGGTCGCTGTGGCCGAACAATGGCCGCCACGGCTTGAAGTCGTGCAGCGCCTCGAGCCCATGGATGTGCTGCTTCATGCGTTCGCTCAAGCCGCGGTAGGCGGCGCTCATCGAGGCGAACAGCGTGTCGCCGCCGACCTCCGGCACGACCTTGGCCCGCAGGATGGTCGCCATCGGCGGCGCCTCGCGGAAGGTCTCGTCGACATGCCAGATGTCGGTCAGCGCCGGCGGGTTGTCGGCCGAGTAGTCGAGGATGATGACCTCGGGCTTGTCCGGCAGGTTGGGCGAGAAGGGATGGATCGACAGCTCGCCGAACAGCTTGCCGAACGCCATCTGCTGGTCGACCGTGATGTCCTGGTCGCGCAGCACGATCACCTCGTAGTTCACGAAGGCGTCGTGCACGACCTTGAACTGGGCCGGCGTCAGCGGGCGCCTGAGGTCGACGCCCTCGATCTCGGCGCCGATGAAGCCGCCGATCGGCCGGATGCGGATTTCCGCTTCGCTCTGCAGCACGGCTGCACGACTATTCGCCGTTTGGGCCGCCATTGCTTCCTCCGGTTTGCTTGTTGCGCTAAGTCTAGCCGGTCGAACCCGAGGGGACCATGGCGAGCGGGCTGGAAAACGAGTACGTGGCGCTGCACGAGATCGTGAAAGCGGCGAAAGTCCGCCTCAACGCCAACATCTGGGACTACCTGATCGGCGGCACCGAAACCGAGACCACCTTGCGCCGCAATCGCCTGGCGCTCGATTCGATCGCCTTCAAGCCGCCGTCAGCGCGATCGATCCCTCGTCGGAGATCTTCGGCAAGAAGCTGCGCATCCCGGTCCTGCTGGCGGCGGTCGGCTCGCTCGCATCGTTCGAGCCGGGCGGCGGAATCACCGTCGCCAGGGGCGCGGGCGCCGGTGGCGTCGGCATGCTGATCAGCTCGGTCACGACCTTGAAGCTCGAGGACATCGTCAAGGGCGGCGACGGGCCCAAGATCTACCAGCTCTATGTCCGCGGCGACGACAAGTGGGTGGCCGACCGCGTCAAGCAGGCGATGGGCGCGGGCTACGATGCCTTCTGCATCACCGTCGACACCGCGGTCTATTCACGCCGCGAGCGCGACATCGCCAAGCGCTTCGTGAAGTCGTGGCGCACCGCGGCGACCGGGCAGGACCATCAGGCGGCATTCTCGTGGGACAGCTTCAAGCGGGTAAAGGACCAGTTCCCCGACGTGAAGTTCATCCTGAAGGGCATCGGCTGCGGCGAGGATGCCGAGCTCGCGCTCAAGGAAGGCGTGTGGGGCGTCTATTGCTCCAACCATGGCGGCCGCCAGCTCGACCATGGCCGCGGCTCGGCCGCCGTGCTGCCCGAGATCATCACGGCGGTGAAGGGCAAGGCCAAGGTGATCGTCGACGGCTCGTTCAGCCGCGGCACCGATATCGTGAAGGCAATCTGCCTCGGCGCCGACTGGGTCGGGTTGGGCCGCCTCTACTGCTACGGCCTCGCCGCCAACGGCGCCGCCGGCATCGAGCGCGTGGTCGAGCTCCTCGAGGAGGAGATGAAGGAGGTCATGGGCCTCCTCGGTGTCTCCAGCCTCAAGCAGCTCGACAAGAGCTACGTCAGCCAGGGTTTCCCGACCAACCTGCCGGGCGTGCACTCGGCTTTCCCGCTGATCGGCGAGGGGTATTAGCCCCGGCCGACGAACGGCATCTTGGTCGCCATCACCGTCANATGTAGACGATGGCGTTGGCCACCGCCTCCACATTCATGCGCGGCTCGACCCGGGTGCTGCCGTCGGGCTGCAGCACGCCCTTGGTCATCCGCTCGGTCATCGGCGTCACCGCGTTGCCGATGTCGATCTGGCCGCAGGCGATGTCGTACTGCCGGCCGTCGAGCGAGGTCGACTTGGTGAGGCCGGTGATGGCGTGCTTGGTCGAGGTGTAGGCGACCGAGAAGGGCCGGGGCGCATGCGCCGAGATCGAGCCGTTGTTGATGATGCGGCCGCCCTTGGGGGTCTGGCCCTTCATGATCTTCATGGCTTCCTGGGTGCACAGGAACGGGCCGGTGAGATTGGCCGCCACGACATTGAGCCAGGCCTCGTAGGGCAGCTCCTCGAGCGGCTTGTTGAACACCAGGTCGAGCCGGCCCCAGGTCGCCTTGACCTTGGCGAACAGCGCCACGATGTCGTCGCGCTTGGTGACGTCGGTCGGCACGGCGAGCGCATTGGGCGCGTTGTTGCCGGCCAGCTTGGCGGTCTCGTCCAGCGCGTCCTTGCGCCGGCCGGCCAGCGCCACCTTGTAGCCGTTCTTCAATAGAGCCAGTGAAGAAGCCCGGCCGATGCCGCTGCCCGCGCCCGTGACCACTGCGATCTTGCCGCTCATGTGCGTTTCCTCCTCGAAAGCTGGACCCTAGCAGAGGGACGGGCCAGAGTTCCAACATGCTGCGTCGCTGCTTCCTCGTCGGCACCGGCACCCTCGCGCTGCCGGCAATGGCCCAGAGCGAGGCGTTTCCGCTGGGCGTCGCCTCGGGCTGTCCGCGCCCCACCTCCGTCGTGCTGTGGACGCGCGTGACGCGGGAGGCGCCGGTGGTCTGGGCGATCGCCGAGGACGAAGGCATGCGGCGCATCGTGCACACCGGTTTCGCGACCGCCGAGGCGCGGTGGGGGCACAGCGTGCATGTCGATGTCGACGGCCTCAAACCCGGCCGTCCCTACTGGTATCGCTTCACGACGAACGGGCAGGAAAGCCCGCTCGGCCGCACCTGCACCGCTCCGGCGCCGACCGACCGGCCAACGGCGCTGCGCTTCGCCTTCGCCTCGTGTGCGCAGTACGAGCACGGCTACTACGCCGCCTACCGCCACCTCGCGGCCGAGCCGCTCGACGCGGTGCTGTTCCTCGGCGACTACATCTACGAGGCCTCGTGGGGCCGCAACCTGGTGCGCCATCACGCCGGTGGCCGCGCAACGCTGCTGCCCGAATA